>JBPCJG010000228.1:0-8031 GCA_051005515.1 Longimicrobiaceae bacterium | reverse complement strand
CTGACGGCCGGGCTGGGCGGGGGAGGAGCCGTCGCCGCCGCGGTGCTGGTGGCGGTCCCCTGGATGCTGCCGCTCGCCCTCCTCGGTGTTCCGGTCTTTGCCGGAACCTACTGGGGGATGAGCGCCGCGCACGCCGCGACCGTACGCAAGACGGAAACGCGGCTCCACTCGATCCTCGACCGGCTGGAGAGTGGAGAATTGCTCCCCAGGAAGCTGCTCGGCAAGACGCCGGCGCAGATGCTGGGGCTGGACCGGTAGGAAAACCAACTCAACAACAGGAGAAGTGATGGCGGAGATCCGCAGGGTGGGGGTGCTGGGAGCGGGACTGATGGGAAGCGGGATCGCGCAGGTGTGCGCGCAGTCCGGCTACGACACCATGGTCCGCGAAGTCTCGGACGAGCTGCAGCGCAAGGGGATCGGAAGCGTCGAGAAGCAGCTCGGCCGCGCCGTGGACAAGGGCAAGCTCGAAGCCGGGGAGCGCGACCGGACGCTCGGCCGTCTCAGCGGCACGACGCGCCTCGAGGACCTCGCCGACTGCGACCTCGTCATCGAGGCCGTCGTGGAGGATCTCGAAGTCAAGAACGAGATGTGGAAGAAGCTGGACGAGCTCTGCCCCGCGGACACCATCTTCGCCTCGAACACGTCGTCCCTCACCATCGCTGACATGGCGGCGGTGACGGACCGGCCGGAGCGGATGGTCGGCCTGCACTTTTTCAACCCCGTCCCGGTGATGAAGCTGGTCGAGGTGGTGCGCACCATCGCCACCTCCGACGAGGTCTTCCAGACCGCTTACGATTTCGCGAAGTCTCTTGGGAAGGAACCCATCACGTGTAAGGATAACTCGGGTTTTGTCGTCAACCTGCTGCTCGTGCCGTACATGATGGACGCGATCCGCGCCGCTGAGCAGGGAGTGGCCTCCGTCACCGACATCGACACGGGGATGAAGCTCGGCACCGGCTACCCGATGGGGCCCTTCACCCTTTCCGATTTCGTGGGGCTCGACACGCTCGACAAGATCGGCGACATCATGTACCGCGAGTACAAGGAGAAGCGGTACGCTTCGCCGCCGCTGCTCAAGCGGATGGTTTCGATGGGGTACTACGGAAGGAAGTCGGGGAAGGGCTTCTACGACTACGGCGGCGACGAGCCGACGCCTACCGAGCTGGCCATTTGAGGCGCCGTCGCTGGAGGGGGTGCCTCAACGACCGGGGATCAGCGGTGTCGGCCAGGGGCGCAGCAGCGCCAGCGCCACCATCACCGCGAGCAGCACCGCGAACAGCGCTACCAGGGCGAAAGCGCAGCCGCTGAAGCCGCACCCGCCGGGGCCGTGCCGATCTTCGGGCGGTACGTCGGGACGTCGAGCAGCAGAAGATTGCACAGCGTGGGGATCTGTAGGATGGCGGGCGACGGACGCTCCCAGGCGAAGGTGGGATCCTGAAGCGTCACCCCGCAAGCGGTGCGGGGTTGTGCGGCGGCCGCGGAAGTGGCAACATGGCCGGCGCGTTTCCTTCACGGCCCGTCCAGAGCTGAACGGATGAACGATTCCGAGAACCCGCTGGCTCCGCTAGAGCAGCTCGTCTCGCTCTGGCAGGCGCGGGCCGAATCGCTGCGCGATCAGGAAGGCGGCGTCGCCGCCGTGCGGGCCGACCTCTATGACGCGTGTGCCGCGCAGCTCAGGGATGCGCTGCGCGCCTTGCTCCCGGCGGAGGGAGCCGCTCCGGATCCCTCCGTTCTGGAATTGTTCGAACGAAGCCGCGCCGTCGGGGGCTGAGCGGCCGACGACGCTTCAGCCCACCGCTTTCTCGTCGGCGTGCGCGGCGGGGAGCAGCGGCAGGCAGATGCGGACCGCGGTACCGTCGCCCCGTTCACTCACCACCCGCAGGCAACCGCCGCTCTGCGCGACGATTCCGCAGGCCGTCGAAAGGCCGAGTCCCCGTCCCACGCCCTCCCCCTTGGTGGTGAAGAAGGGCTCCGTGATCCGTGGCAGCAGGTTCCCATCCATTCCCATTCCATTGTCGCGGACCGTGATCCGGGCATAGCGTCCGGGCGGGACGCCATCGCTGCGGCCGCCGGGCTTCAGCTCGATTTCACGGCTCGTGAGGGTCAATTTGCCCCCTCGCGGCATCGCCTCGAAGGCGTTGTCGGCCAGCGCGACCAGGGCGCGTTGTAGCTGCGCCCGATCGACGTGGACCATCAACGGGTCGGGATGCAGCAGCAGCGCGACGTCGATAGGGGGAGCGGTTCGCCGGGTGAGGGCCGCGCCGGTTTCGGTGAGCAGCTCGTTGATGTCGAAGGTCTGCGGCTGGAGAAGCTGCCGACGGGTGAATGCCAGCAACTGTTGCGTGAGACCGCCGGCGCGGGTGGCCGCCTGGTCGATCAGCGCGGCGTCGAGGCGGCCGGGATGATCGGGCGGGAGATCGAGCAGGAGCATCTGCGACGCCCCTTTGATGGCCGCGAGCAGGTTGTTGAAGTCGTGCGCGACACGTCCGGCAAAGCGGTCCAGCGCGTCCGTCTCCTGATCCATCACGCCGCGTCGCGGAAGTCGGGTCCGCGCAGCCGGACGGATGCGCTGGGAGGATTCGGGTAGACTCGCGTGCATTCTGAAGGGAGAAGTGCAGATGGCGGCGCGTTTTCGACTCCACGCGTGGGGGGAGTCGCTGTCTCTTACAACATCGGTGCCGCGTTCAGCGGGCCCGGACCGTTCGCGGCGAAGCGGGGTTGAGGAGGAGAACACCGGGCTCGCGATCTCCAGCTCTGTATGATCTACGTTCGACCCGCGATCTGCGGATTCCTCCTCCTCGCGGTCGTATTGCTCCGTCCCGCCGGGGCTGCGTCGCAGTCGCCGTCCGTGGCGCTGTCGTCTGAAGATTCCCTTCGGGAATTGCGCGCAGCTCGCCGTGCACAAGCGGGCTTCGAGTCGTTCCGCCGCGCCCGCTTCCCCTGGGCGTGGAACAGCGGCGGTGTCCGCTGCGACGAACGGGTGGGCCGTTTCTGCCTGCAGCACGATGACCCCGAGGCACCGGAGTGGAAGCCGAAGCCGGAGCCGCCCGAGGTGGGGGCGCGGCGCGAACGCCTGCTCGGCCAGCTCGCCAGCGCCGCGGCCGCGCTCCCCGGCGACGGCTGGATCGCCGGCCAGCGGGTCCGCTACCTGCTCGAGGCGGGGGATACGACGGGCTCGCTCCGAGCGGCGGAGGAGTGCCGGGCGGAGCCGGTCACGTGCGCGGCGCTGGAAGGGTACGCGCTGCACACGGCGGCCGACTTCGCCGCGGCGGATTCCGCCTTCGCCGTCGCGCTGCGCGCGATGGAGCCGGAGCGGCGGCGGGAGTGGACGGACCTCACCGAGCTGCTCGACCCGGGTGAACGGCGCCGGTACCGTCGCCTCGGCGACACCGAAAAAGCCGCACTCGAGCGGCGCTTCTGGTGGTTGGCCGATCCGCTCTGGTCGGTGCCGGGGAACGAGCGGCGCAGCGAGCACTATGCGCGGTTGGTGATGGCGTCGCTGCAGGACCGGGCGCGTCAGCCGGAGGGACTTTCCTGGGGCGACGACCTCCAAGAATTGCTCGTCCGCTACGGCTGGCCGGTGGGGTGGGAGCGCGAGCGTCCGCCGCTGCACCGGCCGGGCTCGTCCCCCTCCATCATCAGCCATTACGCCCCCGGCAGCTCTGCTTTCGACCCGTCGCTGCGCATGGTTCGCGACAGCGCGCTCGATGTGGACGAGTGGGATCTCGACGACGAGCGGGCGCGGACGGAGTACGCTCCCGCCTATGCGCGGTCATTCAGTCCACTGCGGCAGCAGACGGCCCGCTTCCGCCGCGGCGATACCGCGGTGGTGGTGGTCGGATGGGCGTTCTCCCACGATTCGCTGTCCATCAGCGCGCCGGTGGAAGTGGCCCTCGTGCTCGCCTCGCCCGATTCGGACGCGACCGTCGTCCGCCGCTCGGGCGTGGCTGGCGGCGGAGGGCTCGCGGCGCGCTCAACGCGTCCGCCCGAGATGGTCGGCGTCGAGGTGGTCGCGCGCGAGGAGCGGCGGGTGGGGCGCGCTCGCTTCACGCTCGATCCGCTGCCGCCGCTGGATCCGGCGCGGCGTGGAATGTCCGACCTGCTCCTCCTGCGCCCGGACGCGACGCTCCCCGACGGTCTGGAGGCGGCCGTCCCGCTGGCACGGAGCGACACCCGCGTGGCGATCTCGGAGCGTACCGGCGTTTTCTGGGAGGTGTACGGCGCCGGAGATCGCGAGGCGAACTTCGAGCTGGCGCTGGAGCCGCTCCGTGAGGGATGGCTCGCACGCACGGCGACCGGGCTGGGACTGCGCTCGCCGCCGTCGGCGGTGCGGCTGCGCTGGCGCGAGCGGCTCCCGGCGGGAACCGTCGCGCCGCGCGCCGTGTCGCTCGACGTCAGCGATGTGCGGCCGGGCCGCTACCTGCTGCGCATCACCACGGTCCCCGCGGGCGGCGGGGTGCTCTCGTCCGAGCTGCCGATCGAGGTAGAGCGCTGACTCAGCGGCCGACGAGCGCCCGCCGCGCGTCCTCCAACGCCCGCGTCGCCGCGTCGAAGCGCCCCGCGAGGTCCGCGACTTCGCGTTGCGCCAGCTCCCGATCCCCGTCGCGGATTGCCTCCCGGATGGTCGGGAAGACCACATTCGCGTAGCCGTTGTCCTCGTCCGCGGCGTAGATCAGGGCCCGATACCAGGGCCGGGTACGGAGCCCTTCCGGACGGGTGAGCGCGCGTTCGACGCGCAGCAGGGCAGCGTTGGTCCGACGGAGCGTCTCGGTACCCGGTGCGCTCCGGGAGAGCGCTCCGTCGCGCGCGGTGGCGAACGCTTCCGCGGCCCCCGCCATCCTGCCGATGGAGGCGTCGAGCGGTGCCGCCATCGGCTCCCACGTCTTCGCCTTCGCGACGCTGTCGAGCGCCGGGAGGTAGCCGCGCATGGTGCGGGCGAACTCGGCGTAGTCGTACGGGATCACGTCGGCGTTGGCCAGCCGCAGCGCCATCGCCGCGCCGAGCCGGGCCGCCGCGGCGTGGTAGACGAAGCTGGTGTCTCCCCAACGATCCATCCAGGCGTGGGAGTCGTAGGCGGAGTGATACACGCCATACGGTCCGCCGAAGCTCCAGTCCGAGTGGGGGATGCCCAGATGGTTGTAGAAGCCGGCGAAGTCGGAGCCGCCGCCCGGATCGTCCATCTCCGGCTCCTCGCCGGGTTCCGTCCCCGCCCGCTCTCGCCAGGCAGCGTAGACGGAGCCCTCGCCGGCCGGGTCGGGAACCGCGCGGGCCACGGAACGGAGGGTGGCGCGCAGCGAGGGCGAGCCGCCCGCCCCGAAGTCGGGGCCGAGCGCCGCCACGTCCTGGTTCAGATACGCGACGCCTCCCCGCAGGAGGCGCAGCGAATCCTGCTCGACGTGTTCCGTCGAGCCGATCAGGCCCCACTCCTCCGCGTCCCAGGTGGCGAAGACCAGCGTCCGCCTCGGCCGCTGCCCGCGCCGGAGCAGGTCGGCCACGGCGCGCGCCGTTTCCAGGACGCTGACAGTGCCGCTCACGTTGTCCACGGCGCCCGCGCCCCACGCGTCGCGGTGGCCGCCGATCACCACCAGCTCGTCCGGGAAGTCGCTCCCGCGCACCGTCGCCAGTGTGTTCCAGATCGGCTTGACCGGCTCGTCGTCCAGCACAACGCGCACGCGGGCGCGCACCCGGCCCGGGCCGATGTGGTAGCGGAAGGGGAGCCCTCCCTGCCACTCCTGCGGCAGCTCTCCGCCGCGCAGCGGGCGGAGCAACTCGGCCGCGCTCCCGTACGAAAGGGGGAGCACGGGGATGCGGGGGATGTCCATCTCCTCCTCCGGCACGCGGGGCGCACCCGCGACGCTCGCGTATCCCGGCGTGGCCGGATCGCCGTTGGCGTTGAGGACGCTGCCGCGCTGGATCGACGCGGCCGGGCGCATCGGACCGTCTGGGTAGACGTCGCCGCGGGCGTAGCCGTCGTCGGCGGGGTCGCTGTAGAGGAGCAGGGCGATGGCGCCGTGCTTCTCCGCTTCGCGCGCCTTGATGCCCCGGAAGGAGCGGCCGTAGCGGGCGATCGCGATGCGCCCGCGCACGGAGATACCGAGCGAATCCAGCTTGCTGTAGTCCTCGATCAGCCCGTAGTTGACGTAGACCACCTCGCCACTGACATCGCCTGCCGCGGAGTAGCCGTTCACGGGCGGGTACTGCGGCAGTGCGGTGACGGAGTCGCCCGGAACGGGCGGCTCCTGGAGCGTCAACTGGCGCTGCTCCGGAGCGAGCCGCCAGACTTCGGCTTCGACGGCGTGCGGAAGGTAGATGCGGTACTCCCGCGCTTCCGCCGGGATGCCTATCTCGCGGAAGCGGGCGAGCACGTAGTCGCGGGTGCGGGCCTGCGCAGGGGTCCCGGCGACGTGCGGCTCCGCGGAGAGCGCCCGCGACAGCGCCCTCGCGCGGCCGCTGTCGGGCACCGCGATTGCCGCGGCCTCGGCGGCGCGCTCGCGCGCCGCAGTCGCGGGGGAGTAGCCGACGAGCGGCTCCTGCGCCGCGAGCGGCGCGGCAGCCAGGGCGAGGAGGGCGAGGACGAGGGTTTTTTTCATGATCGGAAGGTCGGGGGGGTCATGCTGCGTCAGAAGGGTAAAACGTAGCCGCTCGCCTGCTTCGGCACCACGCCCGCCGCCGCAGTCCGCCTTGCCGACGGCAGCGTTCGGGATGACGCACAATACCTGGCAGACAACGGACGCAGGCAGTACCCTCCTCCTTCGGAATCCAGACACCGCTCATCCTCAGCCATGCCCGACGACCTGACACCCCCCTCTCTCCCCCCCATCGGCAGACGCGACTTCCTCCGTGCCGGTGCCCTTGGCGGGGCGGCCGCTCTCGCCGGCGGCTGCGCCTCGGCGGGTACTGCTGCGCCTCCCCCTGCCACCCCGGCATCGGTGCCCGCCTCCATCGCGCCCTTCGAGCTGGAGGAGGTGACGGTGGCCGAGCTCCAGGAGGGGATGAGGTCGGGGAGATGGACGGCGCACTCGATCACCGGGGCGTACCTCGGGCGCCTCGAGCAGCTCGACAGGAGTGGTCCCACCGTTTCTTCGATCCTCGAAACCAACCCCGAAGCCTTCGAGATCGCCGCCCGTCTCGACGCGGAGCGGGCGGCGGGGCGAGTGCGCGGCCCGCTTCACGGCGTCCCGATCGTGCTCAAGGACAACATCGACACCGCCGACCGGATGCACACCTCGGCGGGGTCGCTCGCGCTCGCCGACTGGATCCCGCCCGACGACGCATTTCTGGTGCGGCGGCTGCGCGAAGCGGGGGCCGTGATCCTCGCGAAGGCGAACCTGAGCGAGTGGGCGAACTTCCGCTCGTCGCACTCCTCGAGCGGGTGGAGCGGTCGCGGCGGGCAGACGCGCAACCCGTACGCGCTCGACCGGAACCCGTGCGGCTCCAGCTCCGGATCCGGGGCGGCGGTGTCGGCCAATCTGACATCGCTCGCCCTCGGCACCGAAACCGACGGCTCCGTCGTCTGCCCATCGTCCGCCTGCGGTGTGGTCGGTATCAAGCCGACGGTGGGACTGGTCAGTCGCGACGGGATCATCCCCATCTCCCACAGCCAGGACACCGCCGGGCCGATGTGCCGCAGCGTCACCGACGCTGCGTTGCTGCTGGGGGCGCTCGCCGGCGTCGATCCGAACGACGCAGCGACGGCGGCGAGCCGCGGCAACGCCCGCACCGACTATACCGCCGGGCTGACGCCCGACGGGCTGCGCGGCGCCCGCCTCGGCGTCGCGCGCAACTTCTTCGGCTTCGACCCCGCCGTGGACGCCATCATGGAGGAGTCGCTGCGGGCGATGCGCGAAGCTGGCGCCGAGATCATCGATCCTACGGAGTTCTCGTCGAAGGAGTCGTACGGTGGCTCCGAGTTCACGGTGCTCCTCTACGAGTTCAAGGCGGATCTGAACACTTACCTGTCGGACGTGTCGGCCGGGATGCCGAGGTCGCTGGCAGAGCTGATCGAGTTCAACCAGGAGCACCGGGAGCGGG
>JBPCJG010000227.1:0-9437 GCA_051005515.1 Longimicrobiaceae bacterium | reverse complement strand
GGGAGCGGCAAGAGCACCGTAGCCGCCGGGGTGCGGGCGCTGCTCGGCCCCGAGCGCGTCACCTCGCTGGAGCTGGACGACTACCACCGCTTCACGCGGGCGGAGCGGGCGGAGCGGGGAGTCACCTCGCTGCACCCGAGCGTCCACGACTTCTCCCTGATGCGCGAGCACCTGGAGCTGCTACGCGGCGGACGCCCGATCCGCAACCGGCGCTACGACCACTCCGACGGCACCTTCGCCCCCAGCCGGGTGATCGAACCGGGGGAGGTGGTGCTGGCGCGGGGGCTGCTCGGCTACCCCAGCGACGAGCTGCGGGCGGAGTACGATCTCGCCGTCTTCTTGCAGCCCGACTCGGAGCTGCTCTTCCGCCGCAAATTGCGCCGCGACGTCAGGCACCGCGGCTACGCGGAAGCCGACGTGCTCAAGTACCTCGTCAAGCACCTGCTCGACAGCAAGGAGTTCGTGCTCCCGCAGGCGGAGCGCGCGGACCTGCTGGTGCGGACGGAGGCGACCGACGCCGAGCGCCCGGACGCCGGCGTGCGCACCACGCTGCGGCTGCGCCGCGCCGCCGCCGACACGGTGCGCGGCGATGCGGCGCTGCGGGAAGTCGCGGGGGTCGAGTGGGAGGAGGACGCCTCCGGCGTGTCGCTGCGGTTGACGGACGATCTGCGCGAGGATGCCGTCTACGAGCTGGGGCGCTCCCGCTTCGCGGAAGCGGATCCGGAGCAGGCATTGGGCGAGGCAGAAGCGCTGCACGGGACACCCGCGGAGTTGGCCTTTACGCAGCTCCTCATCGCCGACCTCGCCCGCAAGCTGCGGCGGGTCCGTACGACCCCGGGCTGAGTGGCGTTTCCTCCCGCGCACATGCTGGTGGGGATGGGGCTGGCCGAGGTCTCGACCGCGGCGGCTCCCCTCCCCCGCTGGCGGGCGGGGGCGGTCGGCGCAGCGCTCGCCGCCGCGCCCGACGCCGACATCGTGTTCGGCATCCTGCTCGGGCGCGGCGCCGAATACCACGGCACCTTCACCCACAGCATAGTAGCCACCATCGCCATCGCGCTGGTAGCGGACTGGCTGGGAGGCAGACGCTGGGCGCTGCTGGCGGGATCCTGCTACGGCTCGCACCTGCTGGTAGACCTGCTCGACGACCGCGGCCGCACCAACGTGTTGCTGGGGTGGCCGTTCACCTCGGAGCGGCCCTTCGCCATCGCGCGGGTCTTTCCGCCGATCCCGTTCGCACACGGCGGTGGCCCCGGCGGTGCCTTCGCCAGTCTGTTCACGCCGGAAGTGCTGGAGGCGCTGTTGCGCCAGACGGCGGTGGCGGCGGTGCCGTTCTGCGCGCTGCTGCTGCTGGCGTGGGGTGTGCGGCGCGTGCGGGAGATGGAGGCCGAGCGATGCAGCTGAGCCATCTCAGTTACGATCTCGAGCGTCTGGAGGCGGCGTGCGCGCGCCTGGCTCTGCGGCTCGCAGTGCTCTTCGGTTCCCGAGGTACCGGTGTACCGCCGCCGTCGGGCGGGAGCGACCTGGACGTGGCGGTGCTCGGCAAGGTAGGGGCGCCAGCGGGGGCGTTGCTGTCGTATCTGCGGGAGCTCGCGCCCGTTTTCGGCGAGCACTCCCTCGACCTGGTGCTGCTCGACACGGCGGACCCGCTGCTCCGCTGGGAAGTGATGCGGAGCGGCATTCTGCTCTGCGGTGATCCTGACGTATTTCTGGAGTACCGTGCCTTCGCGCACCGCGACTTCGTAGATTCCGCCGACCTCAGGGCGCTGGAGGGTGCGCTCTTCCGGAAAAAGATGGATCACCTTCGCCAAGAGCTGAATGCTGCGCCCTGAATTCGTCCGTCGCAAGCTGCACCTGATCGCCGAGGATCTCGGGCGGCTGGCGCGGTTCCGGAAGGAATCGTTCGCCGAGGTCACGGGTGACTTCGTGAAGCTGGCGGCGGTCGAGCGACTCCTGGAGCGGATCGTGATGCGGGCGATCGACGTCAACGAGCACCTGCTCGGCGAGCTCGCGACGGGACGAGAGGAAAAGGTCGTCCGCCTCACCTATCGCGATACCTTTCTGCGCCTCGCCGATCATGGTGTTTATCCACGCGCTTTCGCCGAGCAGATAGCGGCGAGCGCAGGGCTGCGGAACATCCTCGTGCACGACTACAACGACGTCGATCGGCGGATCGTGTACGATTCGATAGGGACGTGTCTGGCGCAATACCACGATTACGTGGAAGCCGTGGACGGCTTCCTGAGGCAGTGGGAATGAGGAATCTGACCATCGCGATCGACGAGGAAGTGTTGAAACGCGCGCGGATCCGCGCCCTTCAGCAGGGCACCACGGTGAACGCCGTGCTGCGGGATTTCTTGGAGCACTACGCTGGCGTGAGCGGTGAGCACGCCGCGGCGGTCCGCCGCATTCTCGAGCTTGCCCGCTCCACCCGTGCCGGACGCGGAGAGCGGCGCTGGACGCGCGACGATCTGCACGAGCGCCGCCCCTGATCGTAGCCGCCCGGGGCCAGCCATGTGCTTCTACATCCCCAGCGCCGCCAGCAGCTCGTCCATCGCGATCGAGCAGCCGCGCGCCTCCGCGGCGGGGGCGCGCCCCAGCAGCCGGAAACCTCCGGGAAACGTGATCCCCAGATCCGCCGTCTGGATCACCGCGACGGTGTGCAGGTTGGCCAGGTCCCAGTGGCGCAGCACTCCCGTCTCCCCGTCGGGGAGGGGCTCCAGCGTCTCCGGATCCACGGCGCGGGTGCGCACCCAGGGGGGGCCGCGGTGCAGCCGGTCGGCCAGCTCGGCGGCCGCCGGATCTCCCGCGACGGCGTCATAGAACTGCGAGCTCATCTCCGTCATCCCGTACTCGTTCACGCACCACTCGGGAGCGACGCCGAGCCGCTCGGCGAAGTCCCCGTAGAGCTCCGCGCGGGGGACTGCGCGCGAGCGGCCTTTGAAGCCACCCGTTTCCATCAGCCGCGATCGGGCGGGGAGGCGGAAGCGCTCGCCGCTCCGTTCCAGGGCGTCGAGCCAGTGGACGAAGGCGAAGGCAGTGCCCAGCAGACAAACGACGTCTCCCGTCTCCTCCGCCCGGCGCAGGACGCCCGTGAGACGGTCGATTTCGATCCCGTCGCCTTCCACGAAAAAGCCGCTCGTCGGCGCGCCGAAGCGCCGCACGGTCTCGCCCGCCATGTGGGAGAGCGAGGAATCCGGCTGCGTCTGCGGAGAGGGGATCAGGGAAACGATCGTCATGCGCGCTCCGTCCGACAGCAGCTGCGCGGCGAAGCCGGCCGCGAGCGCGGCGTCGTAGAGCCCCAGCTCCGGCAAGTGATGCTCGCCGCGGCGTGCGCCGCCGGTGGTGCCGCTGGTGCGGAATACCACGGCGGCATCGGCGGGATCGCCACACACCAGCGGCACCGCCCGGAAAGCGTCGACGGGGACCGCCGGGATCTCCGTCCAGTGGGAGATGCTCGCCGGAGAAGAGCCGCGCCGCTCGCAGAAGCTCCGGTAGGGGGAGTTGCAGCGGAACTGGTGTGCGAAGATCGCTCGCGCCAGCCGGTCGAATTCGCCGTCGCCGAGGGAAGCGCCCCTCTTCTTCGCGATGCGCTTCAGGAGGGCCGTGCGCAGCTCTGCTTCGCCCGCCGTCGCCTCCGCCGTCAGGGGATCAGCGGGCCGTCGGCGCCGATGTCGGGGTGTCATCGGCCGCCGCCGTCGCGGGCGCGGCGGCGGCCGCGGGGGCGCCGTAGCTCGCGAGCAGGGTTCCCAGCTCCTGCTGGACGCTGCGTGCGCCGGACGTGTTGTTGCCGTTGTAGAGAAAGGAGAACGCTACGTTTTCGCCGCCGCGCGTGCGCACGTAGCCGGAGAGCGTCCTGACGCCGCGGATGTAGCCGGTCTTGGCGTGCAGGTTCCCCGCCGCGGCGGTGCCGCGAAACAGCCGCCGGAGCGTACCGTGGGGGTCTCCGGCTAACGCGAGCGAACTGTGGTAGAGCGGTGCCCACGGGCGACGGTGGGCGTAGGCGAGCGCGGCGACCAGCGCCCGCGCGGTGGTGCGGTTCTCCGCGGACAGCCCGGAGCCGTCCGCCTGCCAGAGTTCGCCGTAGGGCATCGCGGTCCGACGGGCGAAGTGGATGGCCGAACGGGGCGCCCCGAGCGCGTAGCTGCCCTGCCCGACCGCGCGCGCCGCCGCCGCCTTCCAGAGGTGCTCGGCGAAGAAGTTGTCGGAGTGGCGGTTCAGCTCCGGGATCATCTCCGCGAGCCGGATGGAAAAGTGACGGTGCACGAGCTGCGCGCCCGGAGGAGTTTCCCCCGTCCGGGTTTCATCCGCCACCGTAATGCCCGACTCCTCCAGCGCTTCGCGCAGCGCCTCGCCCGCGAGGAGGGCCGGCCGCGCGACGCCGATCTCGTAGCGGAACGAACCCCGGCCGCTCACCGAGCCGCGCACCCGGATGGTGTCGGAATCCGGCTCCCGCGTCGCCCAGGCGCGGCCCCCACCGCTCCCCACCGTGGAAACCACCGGGATCGCTGTGGTACGCGGGGACGTCTCCACGCGGGGCTTGCCGCCGCGCACGGGGATGACCTGCACCCGCAGCAGGTTACGCTGGAAGGAGAGGCCGCTCACTCGCGGTGCGTAACGCGAGACCCCGTTGCCGGTGTCGTTCGGCCATTCCGGCCCGAAGAGGGTGTCGTCGAAGACGGTGGCGTCCGCGATCACCCCTCCCTCGACGCGCTGGATGCCGAGGGCGCGGAGCCGCCGTGCCGTGGTGCGCAGCGGGTCCATGGGATCGACCTCGAAAGCCGGATACCCGAACGCCGGATCTCCCGAGCCGCGCAGCACCACGTCCCCCTTCAAGACTCCATCGACGATGGGGCCCGCCAGCAACAGATCGGTGGGAAAGCGGTAGTCGGGACCCAGCTCGTCCAGCGCCCAGATTCCGGTGAACACCTTGTTGTTCGACGCCGGGACGCGCAGCTCGTCGGCGCGGATGGAGAAGAGCGGCGTCCTGCGGTCCAGCGAATACGCGTAGGCACTCCAGCGGGCGTCGGAGCCCAGGATCGCCACCGCCCGCGCCTGCAGCGGCAGCCGCTGCGCCGCTGCCGGGAGCGCCGTGGAGACGGCGAGCAGGAAGACCAGCAGCCGTCCCATCACTCCGACGACTCCACCGGCGGTGATACGTGCTCCGGAGCCACTCCGCCCTGTATCTGCTCCAGCATGAGCTGCTGCATGCGGACGGAGGAGCGCGTGTTCTCCTCCACATCGAGCAGGACGTCGAAAAGGGCGGCCACCGCGAAGACTCCGACGCCCACGATCAGAGACCCCAACGTGACGAGGATGCGGCCGACCGCCGTGAGCTCGTCGTCGGCCACGCTGAAGACCAGCACGAGCAGACCGACCAGCGCCGAAACGACTCCGAGGAAACGAAGAAAGCCGAGGAGAAAACGCAAGCCGCCGTAGCGCTTCTGGACACCTGCGATCCGGCGGGGAGCGCGCCGCTCGCGGAGCAGGTCGCCGCAATCCGGACAGCGATCGACGGTGGGATCCTCCACCACCGTACCGCAGTGGGTACACTGGGTGGGGGTGCTCAGCAGGTGCATGGCCATCGGGTCAGCCGTCGGGGAAGGGGAAGCGCGAAATGCGGATGGGGGGAGGGAAGCGGCCGTTGCCGACCGATTTGACGGCGGCGACCAGACGTCGCATGCGGAGCATGCGGAGGGAGCGCTTGGTGTGCACCACGATGGAGCGGAAGCGGTAGCAGGCGCCGCACTCCAGATCGTACCCCACGGCGTCGAGGATCAACTGTCCAGCGCGGCTCGCCGATCGCGGGCTGAGGGTGCCACCGCAGCCGGGGCAGGCAGGCAGCCCGGCGCGGTACAGGGCCCGGTCTATCTCGCGAGCTGCGTGGGAGGAGTACGCGCGCCACCGCCGGCGCCGTGAGGAAGGGTCGGCTGTATGCTGTTCCTGCGGCATCAAGCGGAAGCGGCTCGGGGAGCGGAGAAACCGATGAAAGATGGCCGTTTTTCGGGTTTGGCGCTACGGGGTGCCGTTCACGCCTCCAGATCGCACCACCGCACCAGCTCTCCGAGAGGCGGCCGGCCGTCGTGGTGCCACTCCGCGGGCGGCCAGGCCATGGCGCCGAGCGGAACCACCCGGCTGGCGCCGAGCGCGCCGAGCTGCTCCGCCAGCTTCACGACGCGCGCTTCGGGCGCCGCGAAGCCCACCGTCTGCAGGAAATCAGCGAGCGGCGCGACGAGCGAGCCGACCCGCTCCAGCGTCGGCACCGGCTTCACCCTCACCACCCGATTCAGGCACGACGGTGCAAAAGTCGGATCCGCATCGTACACCACGGTCCAGACGGTCCCCCGCGCCGAAGCGTGCAGGACCGTCCCGTCTCCCCCGGCCTGTGCGAACTCCGCCTCCGCGCGAAGCTGGCGGATGGCGGATGATTCGCCGGGCGCGAGCGACCCGCGGGGCAGCGCCGGCTCCAGCTTCGCCATCTGCTCCGCGAGCAGCCGCGCCCACTCCGCCGGTGCCGTCGCGCCCCCCTCCTCCACATAGAAGAGGTGCGGGGAAACGCACCCCTGCTGGTCGAAAATCGTGGCGTCGAGCGCTGCCGCCGCGGCGCTGCCAGGGCCGGCCGCCTGCCGCGCCACGACACCGAAGGAAAGGCGATGACCGTAGCCGACGAAGCGGGCCGAGGGCGGCGACTGCTCCCGGAGGGCAGCCACCGCCTCGGTGCTCCCGTACGCGATCACGGTGTCGGCGCGTTCCAGCGCCGCGGCCTCCAGCGCCTCGTCGCCCCCCGGCCAGTAGGCTACGGCAATGCAAGCCCCGAGCCCGGCGTCCGCTTCCGCGATGCCGCGCGCGAAGAGCGCCGGGAGGAGGGGCTCACCCGCTGCCGTCTTGCCGAGCGTGGCTGCCTTGACGAGCAGGGAGCGGATCAGCGAGGTGACCGCCACGCCTGGCACATTGCCACTGAAGGTGTGCACCGCCAGACGGGGCCCGTACGCCCGCGTCCGGCCATCGCCGCGGGCACGGGCGACGAAGCCGTCGAGCGCCGCCGGATCGCGGAGCTCCGCCGCCAGCAGCCGCCGGAGTGCGTCGGCGCGCCACCCCGCCGCCATGCCGTCGAGCAGGTGCCGGATCATCGCCGGCGAGTAGCCGGTGACGGCCGGGAGCGCCGCCTGCGCCGCCCGGCGCAGCGGATCCCCCGGATCCAGCAGCCGGGTCGCTACCGCATCGACTACCTCGACCAGCTCCTCCACGGGCCGCTCGGCGAGGTGCCGGGCGCGCGCCTCCAGGAGCGCGTCCACCTGGCGCCGCACCAGCTCCGGAGTGAGCCGCGGGAGCCGCAGCTCGACGCGCGCCTCCTCCGGTCCGTACGACCAACTCGCTGTCGGCGGATTGTCCAGGGCCGGGAGATGGAAGGCGTCCAGCACGACCGTATGGACCGCGGGAAACGGCTACAGGAACGGCCAAAAGGACGGCCGCGTTTCCACGATCAGCTCCCACTCGCCCCCGCCGGCAAGGCCGCGCATCAGGTCGACGCGGAGCAGGTCGTAAAAGATCCCTACGCCGAAGCCGACGCTGGTGCGGAGACCGTCCGTGTCGCCGACTCCCCAGCGGGAAGCCGCGTCCTGCCCGACGTCGCCGAGGGCGCTCACGCCGAACGCCCCTCGCAGCCGTCCCCGCAGCAGCGGCGGGCGCAGATCGGCGGAGAAAAGGAGGTCGCCGAGCAGCACGCGGTCGCCCCCGAAGGCGCGGAAGGGATAGCCGGGGAGCGTGCCGCGGCCGCCGATCAGAAAGAGCTCCTGGGTGGGCAGCGTGCCGAGCGCCACGCCCGCCTGAGAGCGGAAGGTGAGCTCGGCGTCGCGCCGCCCCCAGTGGTGCGTGAGACGCAAGTCAGCGCGCGGTCGCAGCCACTCCACCGTCGCGCCGGAATCGGGGGCGAAGCTCCCGCCGTCCAGCCGCAGCGCGGAGGCCCACTCGTGCATCGCTTCCGGCGGCGCCTCGCGGCGCAGCTCCAGTGTCCCGTCCAGCGCGTTGCCGCGGGCGATCCGCTGCACCGGGCGGAAGTCGCCGAAGAGCGAAAAGTCGCTGCCGCGGGAGGCCGAAAGCTGCTCCTCCCAGCGGGCGGCGCCGGCGAGCCTCCACGCCGGCAGCAGCCGGTGCTCGGCGCCGACCTCGACGCCGCGCGCGTAGAAGAGGTCGGTGTAGTCGTCGCCGGCGAACAGGGAGCTGAGGGTGTTCACGGCGCCCGAAGCCGCGGGCCCGAGCCCGCCCATGTCGCGCGGCAGGTTCAGGTACGCGGCGGCGGAAAGGCGGGCGAAGGGCGCGGCGTACTCGCCGCGCCCTTCCAGCAATGGCTGGCCCGCGCCGAAGGCGTACCCGCCCCGCAGCGATGCCGTAAGCCGCTCGCTGGCCCGGGTCGTCACCCCGGCGCCGGCGTAAAGCCCCTCCGCCCGGTCGTAGCGGAGCAGCTGGGAGGCGGCGGGTGCGTCCGCCCGCAACGCCGGCAAGCCGCTGAGCAGCCGCTCTCCTGCCAGGCGGGCGGCCTGGGTGCGGATCGCCTCCAGGTCCGGGTCGCGTGCCCCTTCCCCTCCGCGCAATTCGGCGTAGATCTCTTGCTCGAAGGGGAAGCTGCGGCGCGCGTCGGGGGGAACGGCCACCACCCGCGGTCCCTCGAACAATCCCGGCGGGAGCGGCTGGTTGAAACGGTAGCCGCTCACCCGCATCGTCCCCCGGATGATCCCGCCGGCGGGGAAGTCGAGCTCGGGGAACGCGCGGCGGATCTCGACGCGCTGCTGGTTGGGGAGCCAGAAGCGGCCCTTCCAGAGGCCGTTGTCGAGCGAAACGTTGATGTAGTCGAGGTAGCGATCCAGGTACGACGACGGGGTGAAGGTGAAGTCCATCCGCACCAGGTCGCCCCCCCTGCGATCCACGAACACCGAGCCGACGAAGCCGGGAGACCCGGTGTCCAGCGGGCGCACCTGCAATTCGTAGACGCGCACCGCTTCCGCGGCCCCGGGGAGACCGATGGTCAGCGAATCCGCCAGCCGGTACTCGTAGAAGGCGGTGGCGCCCGGCGCCGCGGGATGGAGCACGTCGCGCACCTCGTCACCATCCCCCAGCCGGATGCGGTCGCCGAAGTTGTCCTGCACCACGCTGAGGTGGTCGAGGTGGTACTGGATGTTGGTGGGGAGCGACTTGCGGTCGCGCAGGCCGACGATGCGCTGCTTGGTGCTCGCGGGTGCGGCCCAGAAGACCTCCAGCGCCACCTGGTCGGCCTTGACCAGCGTGCGCTCCTGACCCTCCCCCTGGTCGAGGTAGAAGTAGACGTGCCCCCGGGCCTCGGCCTGGTAGTTGACCAGACCCGTATCGACAGCGGTTTCGGCGCGACGCGCCTGCGCGGTACGGATCAACTCGATCGCGCGGGGAGAGTTCCACCCGTCTCCCGG
>JBPCJG010000226.1:0-16287 GCA_051005515.1 Longimicrobiaceae bacterium | reverse complement strand
GCCCCCTGCCCTGCCGGATCGACCAGCGAAAGCCGGAAGTCGGGGTGCTGCCTGAGCTTCTCGGTCAGGTCAGCCGCCGCTGCGGAAGTCGCCGCCACCGAGGGCTGGACGAACTGGCCCGCCCGGTTGCGCAGCGCGGCGGTGGGGAGCTGCGTCTGGTTGGCGTAGGCGAGCTCGACGTATCCCACCGCGCCGGGGGTCTGCCGCACCTGCCCCGCCACTCCCTCGTTGCCCTTGGCGCCGAGGCCGGTAGGCCACTGCACACTCTTGCCCGTCCCCACCCGCTGCTGCCAGTCCGGGCTGACCGCCGCCAGGTAATCGGTGAAGACGTAGGTGGTGCCGCTCCCGTCGGTGCGGTAGACCGGGAGGATGTCCTGCGCCGGCAGTGTCACGCCGGGGTTCAGCCGCGCGATGCGCGGGTCGTTCCAGCGCTCGATGGTGCCGAGAAAGATGTCGCCGACGGTCTGCCCGTCGAGCTTCAGCCCCGCCGGCACGTCCGGCAGGTTGTAGGTGACGGCTACCGCGCCGAGCACCGTCGGCAGGTGCAGGATGCCCGGCGCCTTCGCCAGCTCTTCCTCGTTCATCGGTGCGTCGGAGGCGCCGAAGTCCACTGTCCCTTCGCTGATCTGGCGGATCCCGCCGCCGGAGTCGATCGAATGGTAGCTGACGCGCACGGGGTGGTCCTTCCCGTACTCGTTGAACCACTTGGAGTAGATGGGGAACGGGAAGGTGGCCCCGGCGCCGGTGAGGGCGACGGTCTCGCCGTCTCCCGCCTGCTGCATGGCGCCGGGTGTGGCGCTTTCGTTGCCCGCATTGCCCGAGTCGCCGCCGCAGGCGGCGAGCAGGGCGGCAGCGAGGGGGAGGGCGATGGCGCGTAAGCTGATACAATGCATTGTCGTCCCGCGAGCAGGAGGGGGTCGGAATCGGAGCGGAGGAAAATAGAGCGGCTCTGTCACGAATCTGCAACGGGAACCCTCCACTCCAACGGTTCGGCTGCCAGGGATGGAGCCGTAGAGCGCGGAGTCGTTGCCGATGCGGGCTCATGCCGTAACAGACTGGCTTGTGGGACGTTGCGAAGTCGTTACACAGCACGCAAAGGATGGGACGGTCCCGGCACCGGCGTGCCCGGCTTCCCGGCGGTTTTGCGACATCCGGCGAGCTTCAGCCGATCGGCCAGTGCACCTCGGTCCGTGGAGCTCGAAAGCAACCAGTCTATGGCGGCATACGCGAGCCGGCGCGACATCGAACGCGCACGCTCTCCTTCCCAGCCGCGCAGTTCGAGCGTCCGGCTGGTCGACAACCCCGCGTCAGCCACCGCGTCGGCGACCCAGACGAGGCCCCGGTCATGCCTGTCGCGGCCGCCGAAATCACGCGGGAGCGCACGGAAGAAAATCTCTGCCGGATCCCCCTCTGCCCCGTGCGCCGCTGGTCCGGTGCGGCGCGCGTCACGCAGGGTTGTCACCGATGCAGGGCCATGCCTTCCCAGCTACACCCGTAGCAACGACGGAAGCTCCAGCGGTCCCCCGCCAACCGGCTCATCCGGGCGAGCGCCCGCATGAGCAGGGAATCCCTGCGCCGCGTCGTCCAGCGGCCGCACCGGGGGCAGACCTTGCCGAGGGTCGCCGGTAGCACGCTCGCCGGGATCTCGTCGTAGATGTACATCCGTTCTCCAGCTGACGGTGTGCGCGTCCGTGTCGTCCACAGTTCCAGGGCGGACGGCTTCGAGTGGACGCGTTCCATCAACGTAGGCTGACCCTTTGTCTTTCACATCACACTTTCGTACCGATCCGGTGCGGACGATCGCGCCCGACGACCCCGCGGAGCTACCGCGGTCGGCAGAGGAGTCCGGCCGGCAGTACCCCATCCGGCGCCTCGAGGCGCAGCCCGAGAAGTGCGGCGATCATCGGCGCCATGTCCTCCAGCCCGATCAGCGGTGCAACGGCACCGGGCTCGATCCCCGCGCCCCACCCCACGAAGCCGGTGTGGATTTCCGGAAAATCAGGGTAGTAGCCATGCGTTCCGCCGGAAGCCGGAGCCAGTGCCGGACCCTCGGCCGAGGCGCTGAAGATCACACCGGGAACGCCGGTCAACGCGAAGGGAACCGCGGGATCCGCCCCGATCGCGTCGAGCTCGTCGCGCTCCACGATGCGGAAGAGCTTTCTCTGTCCGGCAGGTACGCGACCGAGCAGATCGCGGACCCGCTGCGAGAGGGTTTCCACTCCAGGCACGCTGTTCACGTGCAGAAAGGCGGCGCCACCGCTGGTGTGAAACGTCGCCCGCCATCGACCGCGGTCCGGCGCGGTTCCCGTCATGCCCGCTTCCGCCAGCCAGACGTTCGGCGAGATGCGCGTGTGTATGTCCACGAAACCGTGGTCACCGGTGACCACAAAGGCTGTGCGCTCCAGGATTCCCGCTTGCGCCGCGGCGTCCACGAGCCGGCCAAGCGCACGGTCCACTGCGCCCACGGCACGCCGCACCATGGGGCCGTCGCGCCCCTGCTCGTGCTGAAAGTGATCCGTACCGATGAGGTGAACGGCCAGCAGGGCGGGCCTATGCGTCGCCAGCAGGTGCGCGGCGATGCCGGCGATGCGGTCCTCGCGGGCAAGGTAGTCGCTATCGAGCGCCGCCGCCGTCAGCCGGCCCGTGGCCTCCCGCTCCAGCTCCGTCCAGAGGCCGCCCGTAGTTGCCCGTCGCATGGCCTCGGTCGGATCGGCCTCCCGGTCGAGCGACCACACCTCAGGGACGTTCCAATCGATCGGCGCTCCGACCGTTACCGGCCAGCTGACGGCGGCGCTCCGCTTCCCCGCCGCGCGGACCGCATCCCACAGCGTAGGGACGCGAACGGAGGATGTCTCCCAGTACCAGCGGCCCGTCTGCCCCGCGCGCTCAAACGGAGTGTTGTAGAAGACGCCGTGCCGCGCCGGCAGCGCCCCCGTGATCATGGTGGTGTGGGAAGGGTAAGTGACGGAGGGGAAGACGCTGCGGACGGCGTTCGCGTGCGTCCCTTCGAAAGCCATCTGCTGCAGGGTGGGCGCGGGCCAGGCAGGATCCAGATAGAAGTCGGGCCGAAGACCGTCGATGGAGACCAGGACTACGTGGTCCGCGAGCGCCGGCTGCTGACCTCGAGCGGCGGGAGCAACCGCCATCGAGGCCAGCAGAACCGAAAGAACCAGACGCAGAACGAACCCGTCGGCCGCGAAAACTCGCTGCGGATGTTGCACGTTTTTCGGCAGTCGCCGTCAGCGTCAGAAGCTGTAGCGGGCTCCGATCTGCATCAGCCAGCGCGAGCCGTAGTTGCCGAAATCGAGGATGCGGTTGTCGAAGTATTCTTCGATGTCCTCTTCGCTTCGGCGGAAGGTGTATACAGGCGTGAGGTCGCCGTTTTCGGGATCGCGGAAACGCTCGAAGCGCAGCACGTCGACCGTCTGGAAGCCGACGTTGTAGCGGCGGCCCCAGTCGCTATTGAGCAGGTTGGTGAAGTTGAAGATGTCGAGGGTGAGCTCCACGGTGTTGCGCCGCCCGGCGACGTTGGTGAACACCTCCTGCGCCAGCTTCAGATCGATGACGTTCTCAAAGGGCGCCCGCGAGGCATTGCGTTCTGCGTACTGCCCCCGCCGTGACCGGAGGTATTCATCGTTGTCCACAAAGGCATCGAACGCGGCCGCCTGCTCCGCGGCCGTGGAAATTACCTCACCCCCGCTCACGATGTCGGTGAAGACGAGCTCGCTCGCGCTGTTCGGAATGTAGGCGAGCGGGGTGGTGCCCGAACCTTCCCCGGTGAAGCCGAAGTTGTTCCCGATGATGTACGAGAACGGACGCCCCGACTCTCCGGTGTACACGATTGACACGCTGGTCGCCAGATTCCTGAGGAACTCCTGTCGGTACGTCAGCAGCCCGAGGATGCGGGAGCCGAGTGAAAAGTCGGACCTGGCCCGGTCGAGGAAGTTGAGCCCGTCGACGTTCTCGTTGAACCTCCAGACTGAAAAGATCTGGTCGGAGGTGGCGTCGTTGACCGAGAAGGCGTCTCCGTAGCTGTAGGCGAGGCGCGCGGAAAGGCTCTCTCCGAACTCCTTCGCCAGGCTCGCGGTGATGTCGTAGGTGTATCCCTCGCTCGTGTTCCCCACCTTGAGAATGGTGGTGTAGCGGGGATCGATCCGGGGGGCGTTCACGTCGAACGACCCGAAGCGCGAGTTGATCCCGTAGTTGTAGACCGGCCGGTCGTCCGGCCCGTCGAGCCGGTCGTTCTGCGGCATGAGGTTGACGTTCTCGACGATGATGGCGTCGAGGGTCTTGGTGTACTGACCCTCGAGGGTGCCGCGGAAGCCGTAGGGTAGCTCGTGATCCACGCCGAGGCTGGTCCGGAAGACACGCGGATAGCGGAAGTCGTCCGTGAAGATGTCGAGCTCGCCGCTCGGAATGGCATTCTGGCCGAAGTCGGTGGCGGTCAGGCCGTTCTCCGGGTCGGGAATGAACGGAATGGGAGCTCCGTCCGGGAACTCGGTTTGACCGCTGATGAAGCCGGCGGTGGTACCGTTGTTCAGGTACATGGCGCCGGGAAAGACGAACGGGATGCGGCCGGTGAAGATCCCCAGGCCACCGCGGAGCTGAGTCGCCCCGTCCCGCGTCAGGTCGTAGTTGAAGCCGAGACGCGGCGCGATGTACGGCCGCGCGTCCGGAGTCTGCCCCGGGCGGGCGCCCTCCAGAGGGATCTCCGACTGCTGCTCGATCAGCGGAATGGTCGTGTCGAAGACATCAGGCGCGAAGCGTGGCTCCGTGGTGATCTTCGGGATGTCGATGCGCAGACCTCCGGTGAGCCGCAGCCGGTCCGTGGCCTGGAAGTCGTCCTGGACGTAGAAGCCGAGCTGGTATGCGTCGAAGGCACCGATCGCGTCGGACCCGTCGCCGACTACGTCGTCCACCAGCGAGAAACCGCGCGAGAAGTCTCGCGGCTCGACGGGTGTGATGCTCCCGCCCATCTCCTGGCGCAGCCCCTGGCAGAACGCCGACTGGCCGGTCCCGGCCGCGCATACCGATTGCAGGAAGTCGTCCACGCTGCGGTAGCGGTAAGCACCGAAGTTCTGCCGCAGGAAGAGGTTCTCGATGTTGTAGAACTCGTTGTGCGTGCCGAACGTAAGGGTGTGCCGCCCCGCGTAGAGGTTGAAGTTGTCGGTCACGCTGAAGATGTCCTGGTTCAGAACGTTGCCCGTCGAAAACGCTTCCGAACCGAGAAAGATGTCGCCGGCCCCATCGTCGATACGCACGTTCGGGAACGGGTCGCCGGCAAAGCCGCGATCGTCGCGAACGGTGGTGTAGCCGAGCAGCAGCCGGTTCGCGTAGCGGTTGCCGAAGGAGCTGTTCAGCTCCAGCGCGGTCGAGTTCGTAGTGTTGGGAAAGACCTCGGAGTTGTTGGCGAAGTTGATGTCGTCGGCGTCGCTCGCGAAGGCGTCGACGTTGTCTGAGTGGGAGTAGCTGTGCCGTACCGCGAGGCGGTGATTGTCGTTGATGTTCCAGTCGATCTTCGCGAACACCTTGTCGTCGTCGAGAGACGACGCCTTCGCCCCGAAATTGCCCGGGTCGTAGCCGACTTCTTCCTGGAGAACTCGCGCGATCTGATCGAGGCGGTCCGCGGAATCACCCTCGTATTGCCCGAGGTCGAACGGGCGGGGAGTCTCGGAGCGGAAGAGTTCACCGTTGACGAAAAAGAACAGTTTGTCCTGCAGGATCGGACCACCGAAGCGAAAGCCATAGCGCACCGTGGAAAAATCCGGCAGACCCGTCCGCTCGGAATCGGTGAGCCCCGGCCCCGGCGTTTCCCCGGCCAGGCTCTCGTTGCGGAGCTGGTAGTACGCCGACCCTTCGAACTGATTGGTTCCGCTGCGGGTGATCGCGTTGAGCGCCCCACCGGTGAAGCCGCTCTGCGTGACGTCGAATGGAGAGATGGCGATCTGCAGCTGCTCGATCGCGTCAAAGCTGATCGGCGGAGCGCCCGTCTGGCCGCCGTTGGTCCCCTGAGCGGCGAGACCGAAGACGTCGTTGTTGACCACACCGTCGATGTAGAGGGCGTTGGCCTCGTTGTTCTGCCCGGCGATGGAGATCGCGGCGCCGTCGTCGTCCTCGTTCGCGACGAACGCCTGCGGAGTGAAGCGGGCGATGTCGACGAGCTCCCGCCCCAACGTGGGAGCGTTCTGGATGGCGCGTTCGTCCACCGTCGTCGCTACTCCCGCCCGGGTGGCTTCACGCTCGGCGGTGACGGTGATCCCTTCCAGCTCGACCGCTGCGGTGCGAAGGGTGAGCTCCACCTCCTGGTTCTGGCCCAGCCCCAGCTCGAGCCCCTCCACGGTTTCCGTGCCGTAGCCGAGCAGGCTGGCTGCGACCCTGTAGGGCCCCGGCCGCAGTCCTCGCAGATTGAAGCGACCGTCGCTGCGGGTCGTGACCCGTTGCTGTGACCCGTTCGCCTGATTGGTGGCTACGATCTGTACTCCGGGGAGGGGCTCGCCCGTCTCGGCTCTTGCCGTTCCCGAGATGGCTGCGGTGGTCACCCCCTGAGCCCCGGCGACGGAGGACGTCAGAAGCGGCAAGAGCAACAGGACGGCTGCGGCGAACAACGTCTTTTTCATCAGCGCTTTCGAGGTGGAGAATCGAAGGGGTTGGTCGAACACCTCCCCCACACACTCGAAAACTATCGGACGGCGGCGCGCCGGCGACAGGGCACGGGGTAACCTGTCGGTAACGGTTCGGTACCCAAAAGAAAAAGCCCCGGAGCGCATGCTCCCGGGGCCCGAAAAACCCGAACTCGCCATCCGATCAGCTGGTGCGATCCGGGAAGACGATTCTCACCGGTTTTGGTTCCTCGAAATCGGCGGCGAACTGGATCCAGCGGCGGTTCTCCGGACCCACCTGAACCCAGGCGAGCGTGTCCGGACAGGGCTCGAGGATCGAACCGAGGGGCGAGTTCAGCGCGGCGAAGCGCTCGTTGTCGCGCGCGCAGACGCGGCAATGATGCTGACCTCCGCAGGCGGGACATTGAAATACGACCGGCATTCGCATCCTCTGTTGTTCGTCCCCGTTAGAAAGTTACGCACGACAACCTGTGCGGCACGTCGGCGAGCCGCAACAGCAGGGGCGGCGCCGCTCCGGGCCCCTCGCACGACCACACGCCAAACAGATGGAGCCGTTACTGTATTGTTACGTTGCATCCCGGAAATCCGCAGCTCCGGCAGCCGATGACCGGTTCGCCTTCCACACCTCAGTGAAGCCCGCATTCTCCTGTGCCCTCGCCCGGTGGATGTTCATGGCGTCGAGCCAGCCGCGGTACAGGCACAACTGTGGGAGCGTGACCGGATCTTGATCCGCGCCGTCGCTGGATGAGCTGGATCGCTTCGTCGAGGCGGTGCATCGAAGCAAACGCCCCATAGCGGCGGCGCTTCCGTGATGCTGCGGACGGGTTACTTGGCGCGTCACAACGCGCCGTCGTCCCACGGTCCCCAGAGCGCGTACGTGGCGCTGAAGCGCTGGGTGCCGGTGGTTCGCGTGCTGCCCTGCTCGTTGAAGAAGAGCAGCTCACCGCCGGGGCTGAAGCATGCGCCCGCGAACTCGGTCGGATCCTCTTGCGCGTATACGGCAGCCTCGGGGTTCGTCTGCACGAGATCGAAGATGTCGCCGCGCTGCGTCAGCCCGCGGATGAACTGCACCCCGTCGCCGTCTTCGCACAGTACCAAGCCCCCTCCGCGCGGGCTGACGGTGATGTTATCCGGGCTATCGAGCACTTCTTCGCCGGGCGACTCGAACACCAGGATCAGCTGACCTCCCGAGCCGTTCAGCTGCCCCTGTCGACCGCCGCGCGGCCGGTACTGCCAGACCTGTCCGGCGCCCGCGTCACCGCCGCTGGTGGCGTTGAAGAAAACGCTGCCGTCGCCGTACCAGCAGCCCTCTAGGCGCTGGAAGATCGCACCGCCTTTCGCCAGCCCCTGTTTGAACACGTAGTTCGGATTCGTTTCGGCCGCGTCGGAGTCCGGGTCGTCGATGTCTACCCACTCGACGGGGAGAATCATGCCGGGGCGCTGCCCTTCCGTCGTGTTGTAGTTCGGGCGCCCCTTGACCGACAGCATCTGCAGCTTTCCCCCCGCCCGCAGGTTGCCGGCCTGGTTCGGGATAAAGCGATAGAAACCGGAGCCGGGGAGCGCCTCGGTGTTGTCGCGGTCGAAGCGAACGTCCTCCGTTTCGAACAGAAAACCCGTGCGCGGGTCCACCGCGACCGCCTCGTGAACAAAGCGCCCGAGCGCCCCCAGCGGGACGGCATCCACGGGAGAGGTCGCGTCCGCGGCGACCTCGAATACATAGCCGTGATCCTTCGCGAATCCCTGTGTCTCTCCCACGATGGTTTCCTCGCACGTGAGCCAGCTTCCCCACGGTGTGGGGCCGCCGGCGCAGTTTACATACGTGCCGGCCAGGCTGACGAACTCGGCGAGCAGCTCAACGTCGAAATCGGAGCCGGTGCCGGCGATATGCACTTCCAGCGAAGTCGTTCCGCCGCCGGCCCGCGAGTCATAGGCGTTGCCCACGCCGCCGCCGAGAACCGAGCCCGCTGCGGCCTCTTCGCGGATCTCGTGGTTGCGGATCAGCCGAACGTTGCCATTAACCAGCGGAAACGCGGCCATCCCGTCCAAGGCGGTCGGAACAATGAAACCGGGGTTCGCCGTAGACTCGGTGCCGATCTGGCTGAGCCGCGCGCACCGGAACCCTTCCGGGATCAGGAGCTCCGGGCAGTGCTCGCTCGGCACGAGAGGGCCATAGCCGCCGACGCCTCTGCCCGCCGTTGACGAACGCTGGGCCATCGGCGGTCCCGTGAGTGTTGCTACGTTCACGTCGTTGTATGCCGCGAGACCGGCGAGAGATGGGGCGAACACCGCCCCGCTGCTGTAGGCGGTGATCCGGCGGAGGAAGTTGCGTCTGTCGATGGTGGTCATACCGTGTGCTCCTGATCAGGGATTCGCGTGCCGCGGGGGCCGAGTGCGCCCTCCGCCGCCTTCCGACGTCGGCGGCGCGGTCACGCGACCGAACCCGCTCGGTAACGAAGTGCCGACCGAACCCGACCGTTCGCGCTTCAGGCGTCGTAGCGGATCAGCTTGTAGCGGCCGTTCGCCACCACCACGCTCGCGAATGGCCGGATCGCCCCGGGCCTGCCATCGCTCTCCACGCGGATCTCGCAACCGCGCAGGATGCGGAACGCGCCGTACTCCTCCGGCTCGCCGCCGCATTCGGTGCCGAGGACGCGCACGTCCTCACCGCTGTAGCGGGCGAGCAGCCGCTCGAGGGCCGCGGCGTTGCGGAGCTCGATGTTCTGCCAGGCGAAGCCCACGTCGATCGGGGGAGACTGCTGCGCAGCCGGGAAGTGCGGCCAGAGCCGCTGGTTGTGTTCCGCCTCGGTGACGCGATACCCGGCGAGCCGGGCGGTGTCAACCGCTTGCAGCGCTGCTACCACGGCGGCGCCCAACTCGTCGAGAGAGGGGGCGCCGCCCTGCAGGAGCAGCGGTTCCCCCGCGGGCTGCGCGCAAGCCCACCATGCGAACAACGCCGTGACCAAGAGGCAACGGAGGACGGAGCATGCGGATCTCACGCCAGGTTCAGCAAAGGGGAGAACGAAGATGCGCCCGGGAGCGGTCCGACCGCCCCCGGGCGCAATCTCGGCGAAGGGGCCGATCAGCTCGTGGCCGTCGTGATCCAGCCCAGATACCAGTCGGAGTTGGTGCCCGACGGGGCTACCGCTCCGATGAAGCTGACGGGTGAGAAGAACCCGTCCGACGGCGGCGTCGCGAAGCCGGTGAGCGCGGGCGAGCCGGCCTGCGGACGGAAATCGGGATTCGTCCGGTTGAAGGGAGCGAC
This sequence comes from Longimicrobiaceae bacterium, assembly GCA_051005515.1. Lineage (GTDB taxonomy): Bacteria > Gemmatimonadota > Gemmatimonadetes > Longimicrobiales > Longimicrobiaceae > JBPCJG01. Next base: position 6,405 of record JBPCJG010000226.1, on the reverse strand, counting down.
GAGCTGCGGATCGACCTGCTGCAAGCCCGTCCAACCCGGCTCCGCGGTGCAGGCCTCCTCGAAAGTGTCGCTGTCGGGATCGAGGAACGCAGCGTTCATGAAGAAGATCGAGTTCGACACCACCATCTCGCCCGACTGGCAACGTGCCACCGTTTCGGCGTTGTCGATGTCCAGCCCGCTCTCGAAGCCGAGCACGATGGCGTTGCGGATCTTGCCCGCGTACCCGCGGCGGAGCTGCATCCCGGCCGGGCTGACCGAGGTGTTGGTGCTCCCGCTTCCCTTGCCGACGAGGGTGACGTTGAAGACCAGCGGGCTGGTGAGCGGCGTGGCGTTGAAGTCACGCTCGTTGCCATCGACCTCGAAGCCGCGGTCGCCGAGCGTCGGATCCTGCTGCACGATCCAGAACTGCCCCTTCCCCTGCCAGCCGGTGGAGAAGTCGAAGGAGTCGTCGGCGGCGCCGGTGACGACCGCGTACTTGACGTTGACGGTCCCGCCGAACCATTCGATGCCGTCGTCGTCGCCGAAGTGCGACTGTACGAATTCGATGGTGGTGCCGCTGCCGACGCCGTTCAGGGTGAGCCCGTTCAGCTCGTTGTCGGCGCTGATCTCCAGCCCGGCGTACTCGATGCGGACGTAGCGGAGGACGCCGCTGTTGTCGTTCGGCTGGCTGCCACCGAACTCGCCGGTGTCGCCCTCACCGGAGCACGGCGCGGGGAAGCTGCAGTTGGAGCGGCCGTTGATGACCACGCCTCCCCAGTCTCCACGCGCCCGCTGTCCCGCAGGGCGGGACGAGGTGAAGACGATGGGCGCGTCCCGCGTCCCTTCCGCGAAGATCTGGCCGCCCTGCTCGACCAGCAGGAAGCTGCGGATCACGCCGGCGTCGCCGAGCAGCAGCGTGCCGGCGGGGATACGCAGAACCCCGCCCGACTTCACGTTGAGCTGCCCGCTGATGGTGTAGGTGGTGTCTGCCGAGAGCTGGCGGACGCCGGTGATGTCGCCGGTGAGCGTCGCTTCCCCCGGTTCACCGGTGATGGGACCGAAGGGATCGTCGTCCCCGCAGGCACCCACCGCGGTGGCGAGCAGCGCGGCGAGTGCACAGGTAGCGAAGCGTGAGCGAAGGTGCATGGAAGTGTCTCCTCGTGTAGGTGGGTTTCGTCGGTCGTGTTCGGAATGTCTTACGGCTCCCAGGAGAGCGAAGCCGAGAACGTGCTTCCAAGGTCGTACTGCCGCGTCACTACCTCGTCACCGCTGGGAAACGACTGTGAAAACTCCACGTCGCTCCCGAGCAGGCGGGCTGCCGACAGCTTCAGGGACAGCCCCGCGCGGAGCGCCTGCTCCACGGTGAAGTCGAGCTGGCTACGTCCCTCTTCGTAGATGTCGGGAACGGGGGTTCCGCCGAGCGCGTCGAGCCGGCGCCCGAAGCGGTTGAAGAGCAGCGTCGCCGTGGTGCCGCCCGTGGACGACGCGTAGGTGAGCCCGAGATTTATCACGTACGGCGACTGCCCGAAGAGCGGCCTGCCGTCGGTGGCGCTGCTGGCGAACCGTAGCGGGGTACCGGGCTGTGAGGGGGAGAAGATGAAGACGCTGTCGCCTTCGACGCGGGAATCGGCGAGCGTCAGGTTCGCGTTGACCGAGAAACCTTCCAGCGCCGAGGCGAGCGTCGCCAGAGGCGTGCTGAACTCCAGCTCTCCGCCGTAGAGGTGCGCCGCCTGCGTGTTCGCGAAGGTGCGGGCGGGGTTCGTGCCCAGCAGCAGGAAAACCGGCTCGATGGGGTCGTCGAAGTACTTGTAGAAACCGCCTACCGAGAGCACCGATCCGCTTCCGAAGAACCACTCCCAGCGCAGATCGGCGTTGCTGACCTGGCTGCGCTGCAGGAACGGATTGCCCCGCACCGGGACGCCCCCGAAGTAGTCGGTGTAGAGGAACGGCGCGAGCTCCCGAAAGAGCGGCCGCGCCACCGTCCGCGACACCGCCGCGCGCAGGTTCATGGCATCGTTGAGCGCGTAGGTGAGGTTCAGCGCCGGAAGCACGTCCACATCGTCGAGCCGGGCGGCGGCGGTGGCCCTCCCGACCCGCGGATCGAAAGCCGTCAGGTCCTGGGTGGCCCACTCGACGCGCGCGCCAACGACCGCCCGCAGCCGCGGCAGCAGCTCCACGTCCGCGAGTGCGTACCCGGCGCCGATCTTCTGCTCGCCGAGGTAGTTGTCTTCGGGAAAGGTGCGGTCGTCGAGCCGGAACATGCCGAAGCCGCTCCCCACCCTCCCGGGGACGAAGAGCTGCTCGGGCGGCAGCGCCGCCACCGAGTCGGGGAGGCCGAACGCCGGGTCGAGCAGGATCCGGCGCGTCGCGACGGTCCGGTCCCGCAGGTCGCCGCTGACGCCGAACTTCAGGGTAGCGGGCAGCGAGCGGAAGGTGAAGGGAAGCTTCAGGTTTAGCGCGCCGCTGCCCAGGTCCTCCTCGAGACCCTGGGAAAGGATCAGGCCACTCGCAGCGTTCGGAAAGAAGAAGGTCGGCTCCCCGGGTCCGGTTCCTCGGTACGCTGCGTACCGGGTGCCCGGCTCATCGCGGGTAGCGCGACCATAGGCGACCCGCCAATCGGCAGTCAGATCTCCCAGCGGTGCGATCAGGTGCTCGCCGGCGAGCTGCAGGTTGGCGATGGTGTTGGCGATGTAACGGGTCTGGAACGTCTCCACGAAACCCCCGGCATTGCGGGCGTCGCCGCTGAACTCCCTCGCCTGGTCCTCCGTCAGGCGGGTATAGGTGCCGGTCAGCGTGAGCCTCTGCGCGGGCGCGACCTCCACCGAGGTGCTGAGCAGCGCACCGATGGAGACCTCCTCCTCCCCCTGTTCACCGGTGAGGTCCAGCTCCGCGGTGGGGATCCCGCCCGCGCCGGGAACGAAGTAGCGCTCGCCCTGATTCTCCGGTACCGCGGTGCTGCGCGAGAACGAGAGCGTGCTGACGACCCCCACCGGCCGCCCAGCGATGTCCAGTTCGTCGCCGTACGCCACGCCGTAGCTCTGATTCAGAGGCAGATCTTCAGAGACGGGCGCGAAGCTCCGGGTGAAGCCGCCCGCGAAGCGCTCCCGTGCCTGAGGGTCGTCGGGCAGCGTGAGCGGCTGGTTGCGGGTGACGGGAAGGTCGCGGTTACCGTCGCTGAAGCCGAAGAATCCGGTACCCGTTCCGTCGCGCAGTCCGGCGCGGAGCGACGACTGGGTGTTGATGCCGAAGCCGGTAGACAGACGCAGCGTGCGGCTGGTCGGAACCGACTTGGTTTCGATCTGCACGAGACCGCCGGCGTAGTCACCCGGCTGATCGGGCGAGTAGGTTTTCGCGGTGACGATGCTTTCGAGCAGGCTGGTCGGGATCAGGTCGAGCGGCACCGCCTTCCGGTCCGGCAGAGGCGAGGGCAGGGGTGCCCCGTTCAGCGTCGTCCCGCTGTAGCGCTCACCCAGACCGCGCACGTAGACGAACTTGCCATCCACCACGGTGACGCCTGGAACCCGCTTCACGGCCGCGGCGGCGTCGCCGTCGGGCGTGCGGCTGATCTGCTCGGAGCCGATAGCGTCGACGACCACGGCGGAGTTCCGCCGGTCGGCGAGCAGAGCGCTGGTGCTCCCCCGCTCCCGCTCGGCCGTGACGACCAGCCCCTCGAGCGCCAGCGCTTCGGGAGCCATCGAGATGTCGAGATCGGTGGTGCGACCCGCCGCTACGGAGACGCCGGTCACCGCCTTGGCCGCGTAGCCGATGCCGCTCGCCGTCACCGTCTGCGGCCCGGCCGGCACGTCGGAAAGCGTGTAGCGGCCGGCCGCGTCGCTGACGGCGCCGGCATCGCTCCCCTGCACCGCTACGCGGATCGAGGGAAGGCCTTCGCCGGTCTGGGTGCTGACGACCCGCCCCGCGATCCTGCCCGCCTCCTGGGCGGCGGCGTCCGCGCCGCCGAACGCGAGCGTGGCGATGGCGATCAGCCAGGAATATTTCCACGTGATATGTGCCATGCTTCCTCCCTTTCGTGTTACCGGGAGCCGAGACGGCCCGCCGGACACAAGGAGAATGGGGTGACAGCATCACGCCGCGGCGGCTTTACCGTATCGATTTCGTAACGCGCAAAAAGGGCGGGGCCAGCTGGCCCCGCCTCCAACTTTATCTTGTCAGCGCGGTGTCAGAACGCCAGCTGGAACATCGCCTTGAAGCTGCTTTCCGTGTCGCCGGCGCCATCCGGCAGCCAGACGTCATAGTTGAGCATCAGCCGGTTGAGCCCGCCGAAGCCGAGGTTGAATCCCGGCGTCAGCAGGGTCCCTCCCTCTACGCCGGCGCTGCCACCGTCCCCATCCAGATCGCCGTAGCTGAGTCGAAGCGTCGGCTCCAAGTAGGCGATTCTGGTAGACAGGTCGGGCGTTCGATAGGCAAACCACCCCTGCGCGCCGACGAAGTCGGCGGGGTTCGCCGCGTCGAAGTCCCCCCACGCCAGTTCACCCAGGAAGTGCAGACCCGACGCGAACGAGCCGTATTCCGCGTCGATCTCAAAAGCGTTCCCCCGCTCCAGCTCCGGGTCGCCGCCGAGTGTCGTCGGGGGGAGCATGAAGTCACGGCTGCTCCAGCCGACGCCTACGCGGGTCTCCTCCAGCACCGACCCCGTCACCCGTGCCGCGAACTGATAGGAGTCCTGCGGCCCGACCTGCCCCTGGAGCGGTCCACGAAAGATCCCGGCCGCGTACTCCAGGCCGAGAGGTGCGCCGGCGGGGGCACCGAGGAGCTGCACCCCGATGTCGCGCTCGCCGTAGTCTAAACTGCTGACGAAACTCTGCTCCTCCACCGCGTTCAGGCCGCGGATGCGCACTCCGCGCTCGACGGGGAGGATGCGGGTGTCGCTCGTCTGCGTCAGCAGGCTGAACGGCTTGTAGGCGTTGCCGGCCAGGAGCTGGAGGCCGGGGGAGAAGGAAAGCTTCAGGTAGGCGTCCTTGAGCGACACCCGGCTGCCGGCGAAGTCGACCTGCACCTTGCCGCTCACCAGCTCGTTCACCTTCACCGCCGCCCCCAGGTACAAGCGCCGCAGGATGATCTCCGACGGCTGCACGTCGTCGACCGAGCTGGTGTTGAACTGCGTCTGCGCGCGGCCATCGAAGGCGATCTCCATCGCGTTGACCTTGAAGACCGGCCTATCCACAGGTTCCTGCGCAGGGGCGGGAAGTACGCACAGGATGAGTATAGTGCACACTCCACCGATCTTCCACTTCGTCATCGGATGCGTCCGTGAGGGGTAGAGCCGGGGGTTCCCGAGGAAGGCCGGAAAGGGTAACGACCGCCCGCTCTTGTAACAACCCTGTCACGGGAAACAGCAGAAAGGACCGATTTTACCGGATCATCACAGCATCTGGCGGCGCAGTGGCACCGCGTCGTCGGGGGTGGGAGGCGCGGCCTGAAGGGATCCGACGTCCTCCTCGACCGGCGGAAGGGTGAAGCCGATCGTCGTTCCGCGGCCGAGCTCGCTCGCCGCGTCCACCTCGCCTCCGTGGCGCTCGACGAAGTGGCGGACGATGGCGAGCCCCAGTCCCGTGCCGCCTTCGATACGAGCACGACCGGAGTCGGCACGGTAGAAGCGTTCGAAGATGCGCGACAGGTGCGCGGCGGAGATCCCGCTCCCGGTGTCCCTCACCTCCACCCGCACCGCCTCGCCTACGCAACCCGCGGTGACGGTGACGGCGCCTCCCGGCGGCGTGTAGCGCAGGGCGTTGTCGTAGAGGTTGCAGAACACCTGGCGGAGCGCGGCGGGGTCGGCGGCAACGCGGAGGATTTCCGGATTGACGTCGCAGTGGAACTCGACCTCGCCCGCGTCGGCGCGCTCGGCGAACTCCGTCCAGCTTTCCCGCGCGACGGTGGCGAGAGAGAGCGCGACCGGCTCGACGCGCCACCCACCCGACTCGATCCGGGACAGGTCGAGCAGATCCTCGACCACGCGCTGCAGGCGGTCGGCGTTCGCCTTCAGCGTTTCGAGGAACTGCTTGCGAAGCGCTGCGGGAAGATTCTCGTCCTCGAGTGTCTCGAGGTAGCCCCGCAGCACGGTCAGCGGCGTCTTCAGCTCGTGCGAAGCGTTGGCGACGAAGTCCCGACGGACGTCCTCGAGCCGCCGCATCTCCGACACGTCCAGGCAGAAGATCACCGCGCCGCCGGCCTGTAGCGGCTGCCCGGTGATTACGAGCTGACGATCCCCGCGTCGCAGTTCAGTGGGGGGGACCGTTTCTCCCGCGAGCGCCCGCCGCGCGAGCGCGAGAAACTCCGGCCTGCGGTCCACCGCCTCCGTCGGCAGGCCCACAAGCTCTCCGTTCAATCCGAAGATGCCGCACGCGGCGGGGTTCGCCCGGAGCACGTCGCCGTTGGCGTCCAGCGCGAGCACACCCTCGTTCATCC
>JBPCJG010000225.1:0-6106 GCA_051005515.1 Longimicrobiaceae bacterium | reverse complement strand
GGCGCGGGTGCGGATACCCTCCGGCCCGCGATAGGTCGATTAGCTCAGTTGGTTAGAGCGCTCGCTTCACATGCGAGAGGTCCGGGGTTCGAGTCCCTGATCGACCATTCCATCCCTCCCGCAGAACGCCCCGGATCACCAGCTCCGGTGATCCCTCCGGAACGTCGCTTCCGACCCGCGGGTACATCGCCCGATGCACCCTTCCGTCCCGCCCCGATCGATGATGCCCAGATCCGTCCGCGTCCCGCTCCTCGCCGCCGCGCTCTTGGCCCTGGCAGGGTCGTCCGCAGCGCAGGAGATCCCCGCCGGGCTCTCGCTCGACCTCAACATCCCCACCTCGAAGCTGGTGGTGCGCGACGGCGCCAAGGTGGTCAGGACGTACCCGGTCTCCGTCGGGCTGCTCGGCCACGACACGCCTACGGGAGTGTACGAGGTGTCCCGCGCCGAGTGGAACCCGTGGTGGCGGCCGCCGGAGCGGGAGTGGGCCAAGGACGACAAGGTGACGCCTCCGGGGCCCAACAACCCCATGGGCCGCGTCAAGCTGTTCTTTGCGCCCTACTACTACTTCCACGGTACGCCGGACGAAAAGAACATCGGCACCCCGGCCTCCCACGGCTGCGTCCGGATGCTGAACAAGGATGCGATCGAGCTCGGCAAGCTGCTCCACAAGCGCGCCGACGCCACCGTGCCCGCGTCCGCCGTGGACAGGATCCTGGCGAACCACAGCAACACCCGCTGGGTGAACTTCCGCGACCCGGTGCCGGTGCGCATCCGCTACGATCTGGTGGTGGTGAATAACGGCGACATCCGCGTCTACCCGGACGTCTACAAGCGCAAAGCGCTGCACCCGGAGGCGGTCTACCAGGCGCTGCTCGCGGCTGGATACGACGTCGGCGACCTGCGTCTCGACCAGGTGCGCAAGCTCGTCGATCAGGCAAAGGCGCACCGCAAGGGGATCCTTTCGGTGCCGGTGTCCGAGGCGTTCGGAGGCGCGCTGGCGCTCCGCGCCGCGAGCTGACCCCGCGGGTCCACCCGCGGCTCCCCTGGCGGAGTCGCGCGGCGGCGGAAGCGCTCCTCAGCGCCGTCCGCCGCGAGGTTCCCGCCCACCTGGAGCGGGCCTTTCTCTTCGGGTCGTGGGCGCGCGGTGAAGCCCACGGGTCGTCGGACCTCGACATCCTGCTCGTCTTCCGCGCGCTTCCTCCGGACCGCGAGCCCCAGGCCGAGATCGCGGAGGCGGTGGCCTGCCGCGTCGCCGGCCGCTGGGGGGTTCCGCTCGAGGTGTGGAGCGTTTCCCTGGAGGATCTGAGACGCGGCCGGCGGACCCCCATGCTCGTCGCCGCGCTCGACGACGGCGTCCCGATCTTCCCCCCCGGGTCGCCTCCCCTCCGGCTCCCCTTCACCCCGGCGGACGCGCGTTGGTGCAGCGGCGCGCTACTAGCCCGCGTGGCGGAAGGAAGCATCGAGGTCGCGGAGCTCAGGGCGGCCGCCCGGAACGAGGACGCGGCCCGTCGGGTGCGGGACGACATGGTGCGCCTTTGCACCGCTCAGCTCCTGCTCCGGGGGGTGACGAGACCGCGGCGAGGTGACGCCGTGCGAGCGTATCTGGCGGCGGAACGGGCGGGGTGGAGCGGCACCGAACGCGCGATGTTCCGGTGGGCCGCGCAGTCCTTTGCGGGCGACGACAGGGATGATGAGAGCGCGCCGGCGCCTCCCCCCGGTGGACTCGACCGCGCCGGCCGATTGGTCGACCGGCTGCGGGAAAGGGTCCGTGCCGAACGGCATCGCTCCGGCGGCACATTCGCCGCTTTCGAGGGTTTCAACCAAGCCCGCTCGACCCCTGATCAGCAACCGCGGAAATGAAGCTCTTCCAACCGGATACCCGGCAGCGCAGGACGCTCGGCGCCGTTTTCGCCGTGACGTTCGTCGTCTTCACGCTGCTCACCGTCTTCTTTCAGGCGCAGGTTCTTTCCGGCGCTCAGTACGCGCTGCGCTCCGAGGAAAACCGGCTCCGGCCGATCCCGATCCCCGCTCCTCGCGGGACCATCCTCGACCGCCACGGAGAGATCGTCGCCACCAGCGTGACCGGGTACTCCGTTTCCCTTCTCCCGGGGAGCAAGGAAACGGTGCAGGGAACGCTCGAGGATCTGGCGCCGTTTCTCGGGCTGGCGCAGTCGCAGATCGAAACCTTGATGGAGAAGCGCAACGCGCGCCCCAACGATCTGCTCAAGCTCACCGACAGAGCGACGTACCCGCAGATCGCTTCGATCGAGGAGCGGCGCACCGCCTTCCCCAACCTGCTGATCGTCGAGCGACCGGTCCGCCACTATCCGGCCGGGCCCGCGCTCGCGCACATCATCGGCTACGTTTCGGAGATCAGCAAGGAGGAGCTGGCGCAGCCGCGCTACCAGGAACTGGGTTACAGGCAGGGACGGATCATCGGCAAGGCCGGTCTCGAAAAGCAGTACGAGGCACTCCTTTCGGGCGTCGACGGGGCGCGCTTCGTCGAGGTGGACGCCATGGGGCGGGTCGTGGATCCGCGCGCTTCGGTAGGCACCCAGCCGCCGGTGCCGGGGAAGACGCTGCAGCTGACACTCGACCTCGGCTTGCAGAGATACCTGGAGCAGATCTTTCCGGACACGATGAAGGGGGCGATCGCGGCGGTGATCCCGACCACGGGAGAGGTGCTCGCGTTGTACAGCAACCCAAGCTACGACCCCAACGACTTCGTCGGCGGGATCTCGTCCTCGCTGTGGAGGGCGCTCAATCAGGACACGCTGAAGCCGTTGCTCGATCGGGGGATCTACGCGCGCTACCCGCCGGGTTCGACGTGGAAGCTGGCGACGGCCATCGCCGGGCTGCAGGGCGGGGTGATCACCCCGCAGAGCAAGATGCCGATCCCCTGCACGGGGGGGATGTACTATGCGGGGCGATACGCGCGTTGCTGGGAGAAGAGCGGGCACGGCTACACGGATCTAGCCGGCGCGGTGAAGCATTCCTGCGACGTCTACTTCTATCAGGTGGGGATCCGCCTCGGGCTGAAGAAGCTCGCGGAAGCGGGGACGCGGATGGGCTTCTCGAGCAAGTCGGGGATCGACCTCCCTGGCGAGGCGCCTGGGCGCTTCCCGACGGGGCTGGATTCGTACGAAAAATGGTTCGGACACAGGCCGACGCCGTCGGAGGTGATGAGCCTCGCGATCGGCCAGGGGCCGAACGACCAGAGCGTCGTGCACATGGCGGAGTTCTACTCGGCGCTCGCGGGAGACGGGACCACCCGCCCGCCGCACCTGGCGGTGGAGGATCCGCAGACGAGCCAGCCAGGGATGGATCTGGAGGTCACGCCCGACCAGCTCCAGGCCCTCTGGAAGGGGCTCGCGGCGGTGACGGAACCCGGGGGTACGGCTTATCTTTCCGCGCTCGCCCGCTGGAGGCTGTACGGGAAGACGGGCACGTCAGAGAACCCGCACGGCGAAGATCATGGCTGGTTCGCCGGCTTCGCGGCGGCCCCCGGCAAAGCCCCCGAGGTGGTGGTGGTAGCGATCGTCGAACACGGCGCGCACGGCTCCGACGTCGCGCCGCTCGTCTCGAAGGCGGCCAACTACTACCTGAACAAGAAGTACGGCTTCGCCTTCGACGCCGAGCCGACGCTGATCGAGCGCTGGGAGTCCGGCCGCTGCCCCTGGGAAAAGAACTGCATCCCGGCAGACCAGCAGCAGCCCGTGCGGCGGGTCGCGCTCCGCTGAAGGCGGCGCACCCGCGGCTCTTCGGGAACGGCGGACCTTCGCGGGCCGCCGTTTTTCTTTGCTTGACGCGGTCCGTCCGAAACACGAAATTGGCACGTTCGCTGCCGCTTTCCGCGGCGCCGTCCGTTTCCGGTCCACGATGCCCGACTCCGCTCCCGCCGTCTCCGCCGGGATCCCGCACGGCCTGCGGGAGGCCGAGCTGCTCGAGATCTACCGCTTCCTGCGCCTGACCCGCGCGCTGGAAGAGCGGCTCGCCACCCTGCACACACAGGCCAAGCTGGTGGGCGGCCTCTTCCGCTCGCTCGGCCAGGAGGGCGAGTCGGTGGCGAGCGCGTACGCGCTGCGGCGGTGCGACGACGGCACCGGCGATGTGCTTTCGCCGCTGATCCGCAACCTGGGTTCGATGCTGGTGATGGGGGCGCGGCCGGAGGAGGTGCTGCTCCAATACATGGCGAAGGGGACGTCGCCGACCGGCGGCAAGGAGCTCAACATCCACTTCACCGACTATCAGCGGGGCTTCATCGGGCAGATCTCACCGCTGGGCGACCTCGTCCCGGTGATGGCGGGCGTCACCCTCACCTTTCTGCAGCGCGGGGAGGACCGGGTGGGGATGGTGTACGTGGGGGAGGGGGCTACCTCGACGGGCGCTTTCCACGAGGGGGTGAACTTCGCCGCCGCCGCCCGCTGCCCGCTGGTGGTGATCGTCGAGAACAACGGCTACGCGTACTCCACGCCCACGGCCAAGCAGTCGGCGGTACGCGCCTTCGTGGACAAGGCGGAGGGGTACGGCATCGCCGGCGAACAGGTGGATGGCAACGACGTGCTCGCCGTCTATGGCGTCGCGCGCCGTGCCGTCGAGCGGGCCAGGGCGGGCGGTGGCCCGACGCTGATCGAGATGCTGACGTACCGCCGCCTCGGCCACGCCCAGCACGACGACCAGCGCTACGTTCCCGCCGGGGAGATCGAGCAGTGGGCGGAAGGCAACGATCCCCTCGACCGCTACCTGACGACGCTGCGCGAAAACGGCTGGGCTGACGACGACGCGCTCTCTGAGATCGACGCCGCGGTCGAGGCCGAAATCGACGCGGCCGTCGCCACGGCCGAAGCCGCCACCCTCCCGAGTCCGCAGGACGCGCTGGCCGGCGTCTACGACGGCGCGATCGCCGTGGCGCCGTGGACGCGCTCCCTCTCCCTTTCCGCGTAGACGATGGCGAGCGCGACGCAGCCGAAGCCGGAACACGTCAGCATGAGCGAGCAGGGCAAGCCGGTCACTTTCCTGGAGGCGATCCGCGAAGCCCTCTGGGAGGAGATGGAGCGCGACGAGACCGTCTTTCAGCTCGGCGAGGACATCGGCGCGTACGGCGGCGCGTTCAAGGTGACGGAAGGGATGCAGGAGCGCTTCGGCGAGCTGCGCGTCATCGACACCCCCATCTCCGAAACCGGGTTCACCGGGGCCGCCGCCGGGGCCGCGCACATGGGGATGCGCCCGGTGGTGGAGATGCAGTTCATCGACTTCATCTCCTGCGCCTACGACATCATCACCAACTACATAGCCACCTCGCGCTACCGCGGCTCCGGGCCCATCCCGCTGACCATCCGCGGACCTTCCGGCGGCGGGGTGCGCGGCGGGCCCTTCCATTCGCAGAACCCCGAGGCGGCGTTCTTTCACACGCCGGGGCTCAAGATCGTCTACCCGAGCACCGCGCGCGACGCGAAGGGGCTGCTCAAATCGGCGATCCGCGACGACGATCCGGTGCTCTTCTTCGAGCACAAGTGGCTCTACCGGAGGCCGCAGCTCCGGGAGGTGCTCCCCGCCGACGACTACACCATCCCGCTGGGCGAAGCGCGGATCCACCGCGAAGGCACGGACGTCACCATAGTCACCTACGCGGCGATGGTCCACAAGGCGGAGGAGGCGGCGGAAAAGCTGGAGCAGGAGGACGGCGTTTCGGCTGAGATCCTCGATCTACGGACCCTCCTCCCGCTGGACGAGGAGGCGATCGTCCGCTCCGTGAAAAAAACCAACCGCCTGCTGATCGTGCATGAAGACACCCGCACCGGCGGCATCGCGGGGGAGATCGCGATGCGGGTGAACGAGCAGGCCTTTGAGTGGCTCGACGCTCCCATCCGCCGGGTGACGGCGCTGGATGCGCCGATCCCCTACTCGCCGCCGCTGGAGGACTACTTCCTGCCGCAGACGGACGACATCGTCACCGCGGCCCGCTGGGTGACCGGATACTGATCCCCAATCCCACTGTCGCACGCACCCGGAAGCTTCCATGGCAAAGATTGAAGTTCCCATGCCCCAGATGGGCGAATCGATAGCGGAAGGCACGGTTTCCGTCTGGCTCAAGAAGGTGGGCGAC
>JBPCJG010000224.1:0-4501 GCA_051005515.1 Longimicrobiaceae bacterium | reverse complement strand
GAAGACCACGGGGTCGTCGAAGGGCGCGACGATGGCGAACGAATCGGGTTCGGTCGCTGCGAGCCGCGGCGGAGTGCGGTCCTCGGGCCCGCCGCGGGGCGGTTCGATGCGCGCGCACCCCAGCAGCAGGAGCGCGCACGCCGAGGGCAGAACAGCGCACCTCACGCCTCGCGGAGCGCCGCGAGCTTGCTGGCTACCTTGTCGCGCTGTTCGGTGAGGTTGACCAGCTTCTCGCGTTCGCGTTGCACCACCTCGGGCGGAGCGCGGTCGACGAAAGCAGCGTTCCCGAGCTTGCCTTCGGAGGCACGCAGCAGGCCCTCGAGCCGCTCCCGCTCCCGATCCAGGCGCTCGATCTCCCGTCCGAGGTCCACCACGCCGGCGAGGGGCAGGAAAAGCTCGGCGCCGGAAGTCAGCACTGCGGTGGCGCCGGGCTCGCCGTCCGCCGCGGCAAAGCTGACCTCCTCCACCCGAGCGAGTTCGCGCAACGCCGGTCCACTGGCGACGAGGGATTCGCGCAACGCCGGCGTGCCGCCGCGAACGCGCAGCGGGATCCGGGTCCCCGGCCGCACTCCGTACTCCGCGCGCAGGTTGCGCACTGCGCCGATCACCTCCTGCAGCCCCGCCATGCCCGCTTCGGCGGCAGGGCTGCGCCACTCACCAGCATCCGGCCACGCCGCCATCATCAGCGATTCGGCTTCGCCCTCTTGCCGGGGCATCCGCTGCCAGAGCGCCTCGGTGATGAAGGGCATGATCGGGTGCAGCAGCCGCAGCCCGCCATCGAGTACGTGGCGGAGCGTAGCTCGCGCCGCCCTCCCCGACCCTCCCGCGTCCTCGCCGAGGCGCGGCTTGACCAGCTCGAGGTACCAGTCCGCCAGGTCGCTCCAGAAGAAATGGTACACCGTTTCCGCATGGCCGTGGAAGCGGAAGCTCTCGAGCGCGCGGGACGCTTCTTCCGTCGCGGTCGCCAACCGGGAAAGGATCCAGCGGTCGGGGAGCTCCAGCGCATCCTGCACCTCGGCGAGGGAGGGAGCACCCGCTTCCAGGTGGGGCAGCGTGAAGCGGCCGATGTTCCAAAGCTTGTTGGCGAAGTTGCGCCCCGGTGCGAACGCCTCCTCCAGATTCTGGGGGTTCAGCGAGACGTCGGTGCCGACCCCCGCCGCGGCGATCAGCGTGTAGCGCAGCGCGTCGGCGCCGTAGAGGTCCACCACCTCGAGCGGATCGATCACGTTGCCGAGCGACTTCGACATCTTGGTGCCGCGGATGTCGCGCACGGTGCTGTGCAGGTAGACGTCGCTGAACGGCGCCTCCCCCATGAATTCGATCCCCGCCATGATCATCCGCGCTACCCAGAAGAAGAGGATTTCGGGGGCAGTGCTCAGCGTCTGCGTGGGATAGAACGTCTTCAGGTCCTCCGTCTCCTCCGGCCATCCGAGCGTCGAAAAAGGCCAGAGCCAGGATGAGAACCAGGTGTCGAGCACGTCCGGGTCCTGCTCCAATTGGGCACCGCCGCACGCCGGACACGCGGATGGGTCGTTGCGGGCGACGATCATCTCGCCGCAATCTCCACAATACCAGACCGGGATGCGGTGTCCCCACCAGAGCTGCCGCGAGATGCACCAGTCGCGGATGTTCTCCATCCAGTGCTCGTAGACCTTGGTCCAGCGCTCGGGGGTGAAGCGGACGCGCCCGTCGCGCGAGGCGGCGAGGGCCGGCTCGGCCAGCGGCCGCATACGCACGAACCACTGCTCCGAGAGACGCGGTTCGACTACGGTTCCACAGCGGTAGCAGTGCGGCACCGCATGGGGGTGATCCTCGATCTCCGCGAGCAGGCCCTCCTTCTGCAGGTCGTCCACCACCCGCGCCCGCGCCTCGAAACGGTCCAGGTCCCGATACGCTCCGGGCACCTCACGGTTGGTGCGCGCGGCCGGGGTGAAGATGTCGATCGCCGGCAGCCCCGCGCGCTGCGCGATTTCGAAGTCGTTCGCGTCGTGCGCGGGGGTCACCTTGACGGCACCCGTCCCGAAGTCGGGGTCCACCGCCTCGTCGGAGACGATGGGGATGCGGCGCCCGGTGAGCGGCAGCTCCAGCTCGCCCCCCACCAGATGCGAGTAGCGCCCGTCCGTGGGGTGGACGGCGACCGCCGTGTCACCCAGCATGGTTTCGGGCCGTGTGGTCGCCACTTCCAGATACGGGCGCCCGTCGGCGAGCGTCGGGAGCCCGCTGTCGGCGGGCGGATCCGCGACGGGGTAGCGGACGTGGTACAGCTTGCCGGGCTCTTTTTCCGGCTCGGCCTCTTCATTCGAAAGCGCCGTGAGGCAGCGCGGACACCAGTTGATGATGTACTCGCCCCGGTAGATCAGCCCCTTTTCGTAGAGGCGGACGAAGACCTCGCGGACCGCACGGGAAAGGCCCGGATCGAGGGTGAAGCGGGTGCGTTCCCAATCGCACGAACAGCCGATGGCACGGAGCTGTTCGAGAATTGTCGAACCGGTTTCCTGCACGAACGTCCAGACCCGCTGGACGAACGCGTCGCGGCCGAGATCGTCGCGGGTGCTTGCTTCGACGGCGAGCTGCCGCTCCACGACGTTCTGCGTGGCGATCCCGGCGTGGTCGGTCCCGGGAAGCCAGAGCGCCTCCCTCCCCTGCATCCGCCGCCAGCGGATGAGCACGTCCTGGATGGTGTTGTTCAGGCCGTGCCCCATGTGGAGCACGGCGGTCACGTTGGGAGGGGGGATGACGATGGTGTACGGCTCGCGCCGGGAATCGGCGCGGGCGTGGAAATACCCCTGCTCCTCCCACCAGCGGTAGAGGGGCGCTTCGACTTCGCCGGGAAGGTACTGGGGGGGGAGCGGCTCCGACATCGGGTCCATGGTGCGCGAACGGGGCCGTGCGGCCCCGTGTGATCACGCGCGCAACGTAGGCACGCCGCCCGCCCCGGTCAAGCGGACGCGCGGGTCATTCCGGGGGGAAGTTGAGACCTCCCGATTCGTCGAGATACGTGTCCAGGCGGGCCTCTTCCAGGACGCCGAGTCGCCTGATCAATTCCTTGATCCGCGCTCCCTCGTCGCAGATCGCGACCACCGATGCCCGCAGTGCAGGATCCAGATCCTCGAGGCTGTTCTCGCGCAGGAGCTGGGCCTCGCCGACCACCACCGAAAGCGGATTGTTGATCTCGTGCCGGAGCGCCCGGATGATCTCGCGCGCGGCCTCCAACCTTCCTTTGCGGACTCCCCAGCGGCTGCCCCCCTCCTCATCGGAGTCGGAAAGGATCCCGACCACCGTACCGCGCTCGGGATCTCCACAGCAGCGCAGCAGCGCTTCGCGGTAGCCCCCGAAGCCATGCTCGATGCGGCACGCGACCTTCGCCTGCGTGCCGTCGGCGGCGGCGCTCGCCAGGGCCTCCTCCAGGAGCTGTCGGTCTTCGACGTGGACGTTGCGGCTCCAGGCATCCAGCGTCAGGCCGAACGCACTGGGAGAGTAGCCGAAGACGGCCTCCACTGTGTCCCCCCACGCGATGCGCCCACTCGTCGGGTTCCACTCCAGGACCACCGCGCGCTGGCACCAGGAGGCGCGGGCGTAGCGCTCGACCTGCTCTTCGAGCGCCCGCTGGGCGCGCCAGGAAGCGAGCTCGTCTTCCGGACGCCGGGTGCTGGCGAACGCTTCGGCCACGCTCAGGGTAGCCGCCGCAAAGGCCGCGAAGCGCGTCCCGACGTCGATCTCCGCCGGCTCGAAGCCAGCGGCGGATTCCCCGCGCACGACGAGGAGCACGCCGAGCGGGGAGGTGCCGCCCGCTGCGAGAGGGAGCGCGAGCGCCGGCGCAAGGGGAAGCCCGCGCTCCAGCGCCCGGTAGCTGCGGGGGTCGCCCGCGAGATCGAGAGTGGCAACCGGCGCCCCGGTTACGAGCGCCGCCCCGGCGAAGCTGCCCTCCGTCGGCAGCAGGTCCGCCTCCGTCCCGCTCAGCGAACCCGTGGCCGCCGTGACCCGCAGGGCGGTGATCTCCGGCACGTTCAGGCACAGGGCCGCCCCCTCCGCGGCAAGCAGTCGAGACGCTCCGGCGACTACGGCCGCGCGGAGCCCAACCTGCTGCGCGGGGTCCGCCAGCGCCTCCGCGAGACGCCCCACCGCGTCGAGCAGCGCGGCGTCGTCAGACGCGCGCGGAGCGGACGCGGAATCGGGGTCTGGGCCGTTGAAAGCGTCGTTCCCTGGTGAACGATCGGTTCCCCCCGGCGATTTTCTGGGGGTCATGCAAATCGAAGCTGGAGTTCACGTTCGGCGGCTGGCCGATCTCCCCGGGGGAAGACGCCCGGCTCTGCGGCCCCGGCTTGCGCCGGGTGTGCTCTTGTCGTGTGAATCCCTCCTGCGTCGCTACGACGCGGTGGCCGCCGCGTCGCCGTTCCCCCAACCGCGGCCGTCGCGGAAAGGGGGGGGCGAGGAGTCGGCTTCAGACACTCCGCGCGCGAGCGCGCGGACGAAGGCATCCACGATATGCGGATCGAACTGG
>JBPCJG010000223.1:0-5420 GCA_051005515.1 Longimicrobiaceae bacterium | reverse complement strand
TCTCCATGTTGCGCAGCTCGACGCCCTTCTCCACCAGCTCGGGGAGCCGCTCGAGGATGTCGTCGCCGGTGATGGTCCCGATCCGCGCCCTTCCTCCCACCCCCGCGCTCCGTCCCGCCTCCGCGGTGGCTTCGGCGCACGCTTCCGGATTCACGCCGCCGGCGTTGGCGATCACCCGCACCCCGCGCTCGACGATCGCCGGAAAGATGTCCTCCATCAGTGGGACGAAATCGCGCGCGTACCCGGCGTCGGGGTCGCGGGCGCGCTGCTTCTGCATGATCGACATGGTGAGCTCGGCCAGGTAGTCGAGCATCAGGTAGTCGATCGGGCCGCCCTCTACCTGCTGCTTGGGCGCGTCGAGTTGGTCTCCCCAGAAGCCCTGGCCGGAGGCGATACGGATCGAGTCCTTCATTTCAGATGCGGCGGAAGCGTGAACGCTCCCAAATGCGGCCCGGGGTTGTTCAGCGAGGTGCGCAGCGCCAGCGCCAGCGCGGCCCGCGTCTCGTCCGGCGCGATCACGGCGTCCACGAAGCCGCGCGCGGCGGCGTAGCGGGCATCGAGCTGCTGCTCGTAGTCGGAGCGCACCGCCGCCATCTTCGCCTGCATCTCCTCGTCCGGCTCCTTCCCCTCGGTTGTCAACTTGTCGAGCTGCGCGCTGAAGAGGGCCATCACCGCGGACTCGCCCTCCATCACCCCCATCCTCCCCGTGGGCCACGTGAAGATGAAGTCGGGGTCGAAGCCCTGGGCGGCCATCGCGTAGTACCCCGCTCCGGAAGCGTGGTTGAGCGTCAACACGAGCTTGGGGACGAGCGCGGTCGCCATCGCTTCGACGAAGCGCGCGCCGGCGCGAATGATCCCGGTGTGCTCGGCGTCGGTGCCCACCATGAAGCCGGAAACATCCTGCACGAAGAGAATGGGGGTGCCGTGGCGGTTCAGCGTCTCAATGAAGTACGCGACCTTGTCGGCGCTGTCGGCGTAGACGATGCCGCCGAACTTGGGGCGGCCGCCGTGCGGGTCCTTGAGCATGCCGCGCGCGTTCGCGATCACGCCGATCGGGATCCCTTCGAGCCGGGCGTGGCCGCAGATCATCTCCGGAGCGTGGTCTGCCTGGAACTCGTCGAGCGCTCCGCCGTCCAAGAGACACGCGAGGATCTCCCGCATTTCGTACGGCTGACGGTGGTCCTCCGGGATCAGCTCGTACAAGTCCGCTTCCGGCCGCGCAGGCGGCTCCGGCTCTTCCAACGGCAGGTCGGTGGTGGTGTGCGGGAGCTGCTTGACCAGCTCGCGGATCCTGCCGATGCAGGCGCGGTCGTCGGCCAGCCGATAGTGCGCGACGCCGGAGATGGCGTTGTGCGTGTAGGCGCCGCCGAGAGTTTCGCTGTCTGCGCTCTCTCCGGTGGCCCCCTTGACCAGGTTGGGGCCGCCGAGCCCCATGAAGGAGGTGCCCTCGACCATCAGGATCACGTCGGAGAGCGCGGGGAGGTAGGCGCCGCCGGCGATGCACTGCCCCATCACGGCGGCGATCTGCGGCACCTTCAGGTAGCGCCGCATGATCGAGTTGTAGTAGAAGATGCGCGAAGCGCCGTACTGCCCGGGAAAGACGCCACCCTGGTACGGGAGGTTGACGCCGGCGGAGTCCACCAGGTAGACGATCGGGACGCGGCAGCGCATCGCGATCTCCTGCGCCCGCAGGATCTTGGTGATCGTCTCCGGCCACCAGGAGCCTGCCTTGACGGTGGCATCGTTCGCGACGACCACGGTCTCGCGCCCGGCGACGATGCCGAAGCCGGTGACGACACCCGCCGCGGGCGCCTGCCCGTCGTAGCGATCGTGGGCGATCAGCAATCCCACCTCCTGGAAGCGCGTCCGCGGGTCGAGCAGGAGCGCGACGCGCTCACGGGCGGTGAGCTTGCCCTGCTCGTGCTGGCGCGCGACGCGCTTGGGTCCGCCGCCCGCGCGGAGCCGCGTCTCGAGCTCGCGCAGCTCGCCCGTCAGCCGCCGCGCCCGCCCCTCGGCTGCGTTGTCGGTCGCCTCCGGGGGTGCCGCGGAGGGCGCGGCGCGGCTCACGTCGCGGCGCCCTCGCGGTCGCGCCCGTGCTCGGCGAACCAGTCGCGGATGTACTCGACGGCATCCGTGGTGGTGGTGCCGGGGCCGAAGAGCCGGCCGACGCCCTGTTCCTGCAACGCGCGCATGTCCTCTTCGGGGATGATGCCGCCGCCGGTGAGCAGCAGGTGGTCGGCGCCCTCCTCCTCGAGCAGCTCCTGCACGCGGGGGAAGAGGGTCATATGCGCGCCGGAAAGGATCGACATGGCCACCACGTCCACGTCCTCCTGCACGGCCGCGGCGACCACCATCTCAGGCGTCTGGTGCAGCCCGGTGTAGATCACCTCCATCCCGGCGTCGCGCAGCGCCGCCGCCATGACCTTGGCGCCGCGGTCGTGACCGTCGAGCCCGGGCTTCGCGACGAGCACGCGGATCTTGCGTTCGGGCATGGCCGTCGCGGGTGAGGAGCGTTGGGTGGAGTTCGAGACTGCGGAAGGTAAGCAGCGCGTGGGGCGGGCGGCAAGGCGGCGATTGGGGGCACTCTACCCGGCTGTTCTTCGCGGTGCACGCGCGTGCATACGTTCTCGTCGCGCGCTACGAATGGGATCCCGCCAAGGCGGAAAGCAACCGGGGCCCCTGGCGCGGCCCCGATACCGTTCGGCTGATCTCGGCGCGGAAAGCAACCCGCACCGAACGCACCCAGTACGGCAGAGGCGAACCATGAGGAACCAATACGATTTCAGCGGTGGCAAACGGGGTGCAGTCGATCCGGCTCCGGCCGGCAAGACCCGCATTACGATCCGTTTGGACGCCGATGTGCTCACCTGGTTCCGCAGCCAGGTAGAAAGCGCCGGTGGAGGGAACTACCAGAGCCTGATCAACGCTGCGTTGCGGGAGCATGTCGGGCAGCAGCGCGAAACGCTGGAGGAAACCCTCCGGCGCGTGGTTCGGGAGGAGCTGCATCGGACGGTTTGAGAACCCGGAGCACGAGCGTCGGCGGCGAAGGCTGGGGCGGCCGGAGGAGATCGGCTACAATCTATGGTTGGCTTGGTTGGCTTATGGGGTGCAGCCTCATCCCCGCGATGTTCCGTGCACGACCCGGGTCCTTTCCGGACGTGTATGGGCGACTCTGGTGGGATCGCCCGGCGATTACCATCACTTGGGAATGCGCGCACGTGGGGAACGGGAGATACGTGCATCCGGAACAAGACCGCCTGTTGAGCGTTCGGGAAATGGCGTTGCTCCAGGGCTTTCCGTCGGATTATCAGTTCAAGGGGAGGCTCACAGCAAAATACAACCAAATCGGCGATGCCGTACCACCGCTTATTGCAGCGTTAGTTGCGGAACACATAGCGAAGATCAGCTTGGGGGGCGCTAAACGTGCATGAGGAGCTTGCTTTCCGCGACCCACAGTACCTCATGGTGCTGAAACAGCGGCGGGAGCTGTATATATCCCCGAGCAAGCCCGCTCAGCTATTGATAATGCGTGACAGGCCGCAGAAGCAATCTGAGGAGACCGAGCGTGACCACATCACCCTGTTGAGTGAAGGCTCGCTCTCAGAAGACTGGAATCGACTCAAGGAAGATGCTGCGTGGGCGCATCTGCAATCCGAATCGCAGGCCGTCCATAGCCCTCAGAAAAACACCGGCTCCTGATACGCCCCGAACACCTTCTCCATCGCGTGCCGGATCTCGTAGAGCGTCGCGTACGCCCGCACCGCGTCGAGCATCGGCGGCACGACGTTCTCGTCCGACGCCGCGGCGTCGCGTAAAGCCGCCAAGGTCCGGTCGACCTGCGCCTGATCGCGGCTCGCCCGCATCGCCGCCATCCGCTCCCGCTGCCGCTCCTCCGACTCCTCGGTCACCTTGAGCAGCGGGATCTTCAGCTCCTCCCCCTCGACGGCGTACCGGTTGACGCCGACGATGACGCGTTCGCCCGTCTCGATCTCGCGCTGCTGGCGCACCGCCGAGCGGGCGATCTCGCGCTGGAAGTAGCCGCGCTCGATGCCCGGGACCACGCCCCCGAGCGCGTCGATCTCGCTGAAGATCTCCTCCGCCTCCTCCTCCATCCGGTCCGTCAGCGCCTCCACGTAGTACGAGCCGGCGAGTGGATCGACCGTGCTCGGCACCCCAGTCTCGAAGGCGAGCACCTGCTGCGTCCGCAGCGCGATCTGCACAGCGCGCTCGGTCGGCAGCGCCAGCGTTTCGTCCATCGAGTTGGTGTGCAGCGACTGCGTCCCCCCGAGCACCGCCGCCATCGCCTGATACGCGACGCGGACGATGTTGTTCTCCGGCTGCTGCGCGGTGAGCGTCACGCCCGCCGTCTGCGCATGGGTGCGCAGCCGCCACGACTCCGGGCTGGTCGCCCCGTAGCGGTCGCGCAGGTGGCGCGCCCAGATGCGCCGGCCGGCACGCATCTTCGCGATCTCCTCGAAGAAGTCGTTGTGGACGTCCCAGAAGAAGGAAAGGCGCGGCGCGAAGCTGTCCACGTCCAACCCCCTCGCCTGGCCTCGCTCCACGTACTCGAAGCCGTTGCGCAGCGTGTACGCCAGCTCCTGCACCGCAGTCGCCCCCGCCTCGCGGATGTGGTAGCCCGAGATGGAGATCGGGTTGTACCTGGGCGCGTTCTCGCTCGCCCACTCGAACATGTCGATGATCAGCCGCAACCCCGGCTCCGGCGGGTACACCCAGGCGTGCTGCGCCTGGTACTCCTTGAGGATGTCATTCTGGACGGTGCCGCGGAGCTGGTCGAAGGGTACGCCCTGCTTCTCGGCCGCGATGAGGTAGAAGCAGAAGAGGATGATGGCCGGCCCGTTGATCGTCATGGAGACGGAAACCTCGTCCAGCGGGATGCCGCCGAAGAGCGTCTCCATGTCGTCGAGCGAGCTGATCGCGACGCCGCACTTGCCGACCTCTCCCAGCGAGCGGGGGTGGTCGGAGTCGTACCCCATCAGCGTCGGGAAGTCGAAGGCCACCGACAGTCCCGTCTGCCCGCGCTCTAGGAGGAAGTGGTAGCGGGCGTTGGTCTCCTCCGCGGTCCCGAAGCCGGCGAACTGCCGCTTGGTCCAGAGCCGCGTGCGGTACATCGTGGCGTACGGGCCGCGCGTGAAGGGGAACGCGCCGGGGACGCCGAGCCGCTCGTTGTGGTACGCCGCTTCCTCCGGGCCCGGGTCCGGGCGATCGAGCGGTGTGTAGAGCGGCTGAACCGTGGCGCCCGAGACGGTGGTGAAGTCCGCGTCTCGCTTAGGGGTCAGCTCGCACACCTGCTCCCAGGCGGCTACCTGCTCGCGCAGTGCTTCGACTTCGCGTTCCTTGGCGGCGAGGCGTTCGAGCAGCTCCGTTGGTGCGGCTTCCTGTTCGATGGTGCTCATGATGCC
>JBPCJG010000222.1:0-6357 GCA_051005515.1 Longimicrobiaceae bacterium | reverse complement strand
AGCGCGTGGCACAACCTTTTCGTCTACAACATGTTCCGCCGCCCGGACGCCAACGAGCTGGCCGACATGGCGCCCGACTACACGGTGATCCACGCCCCGGAGTTCCAGGCCGACCCCGAGCGGCACGGCACCCGCACCGGGGCCTTCGTGATCGTGCACCTGGGCCGGCGGGAAGTGCTGATCGGCGGCACCCGCTACGCGGGGGAGATCAAAAAGAGCATCTTTTCCGTGCTCAACTACCTGCTCCCGCAGCAGGGAGTGCTCTCGATGCACTGCTCCGCCAACGTCGGCGACGACGGCGACAGCGCGCTCTTCTTCGGGCTCTCCGGAACCGGCAAGACCACGCTCTCGGCCGACCCCGCACGCGGCCTGATCGGCGACGACGAGCACGGCTGGAGCGATCGCGGCATCTTCAACTTCGAGGGCGGTTGCTACGCCAAGGCGATCCGCCTTTCCCCCGAGGGGGAGCCCGAAATCTACGCCACCACACGGATGTTCGGGACGATCCTCGAGAACGTGATCACCGACGACGATCGCCGGGCCGACTTCGAGCGCGACGACATCACCGAGAACACCCGCGCATCGTACCCGCTCCACTACATCCCCAACTTCGTCCCCGCCGCCAAAGCGGGCCACCCCCGCAACATCGTCTTCCTCACCGCCGACGCGTACGGCGTGCTCCCGCCGATCTCGCGGCTCACCCCCGAGCAGGCGATGTTCCACTTCCTTTCCGGGTACACCGCCAAGGTGGCCGGTACCGAGCGCGGCGTGAGCGAGCCGCAGGCGACCTTCAGCGCCTGCTTCGGGGCTCCCTTCCTGATCCTGCCCCCCTCGACCTACGCGAAGCTGCTCGGGGACAAGATCGCCGAGCACGACGTCAACGTCTGGCTCGTCAACACGGGTTGGACGGGGGGACAGTACGGCACCGGCAGCCGCATGAAGCTCGCCCACACGCGGGCGATGGTGAGCGCGGCGCTGGCGGGGGAGCTGAACGACGTGGAGACGCGGGAGGATGCGGTCTTCGGCGTGCACGTCCCGGTGCACGTTCCGGGCGTCCCCGACGGGGTGCTGCAGCCCCGCGCGACCTGGGACGACGCGGATGCCTACGACGCGCAGGCGCGCAAGCTCGCCGGCATGTTCCGCGAGAACTTCGACAAATACGCCGACAACGTATCCGACGCCGTGCGCGCGGCCGGCCCGCGCCCTTGACCGGAGGAGGTCAGCTCACAGCGTGCAGCTCGGCGAGGCCGATGCCGAAGGGGCGGCACCAGAGGATCACGTAGCGATACGCGCCGACGTCCGCCGGCGTCTTGAAGGTGTACTGTTGCGCTCCGTCGCTGCCCTTGAGCCGGGCGACGCGGAGCCGCTCCCCGTCCGAGTAGTCGGGGGTCTTGCTCAGGTAGACGTAGACCTCGGGCGGGTTTTCGGAGCGGAAGTTTTCGCCGAAGGTGAGCGTCGTCCTCCCCTGCGCGCTGCGCATCCGCACGTCGCCGCTCGCGTCGTGGCCTTCCAAATCGCCAAAGGTCCCGGCTACTACTGTTTGGGCGGCGGCCTCGCTCTGCGCGAGTGCCGGGTTCGGCACTCCCGCTGCGATCGTGGCGAAGACGGCGAACAGGTACGGTATGGTGCGTTGCATGGCTCGGCTGATCCGCGGTGGCAAGTGATCCGGGACGCGGTATCGCGCTCCCGGGCTCCGCAATGAGAATGCGGAAGGGCCCCGCCGTGGTTCCTGCAGAGCTACGCGGGTTCCCGTGAAGACCATCCGCGATCCACTCTGGAACACGGTCCGCCTCGACGACGTCGCGCTGCGCATCGTCGATGCGCCGGAGTTCCAGCGGCTGCGCCACATCCGTCAGCTCGGCCTCGCGTATCTGGTCTACCCGGGCGCCACCCACTCCCGCTTCGACCACGCGCTGGGTGTCTACCACCTCGCGCGCCGCGCGCTGCGCGCGTTGGACGAACGGGGAGAGCTCCACGACGTCGACCCGGACGAGCGCCGGCTGATCCCCTACGCCGCGCTCCTCCACGACATCGGCCACTACCCCTTTTCCCACGCGCTGGAGGAGCTGGAGGAGGAAATCCCGCTCCACCACGAAGCGCTGACGGGGCGCTTTCTGCAGGCGCCGGCGATCCGCGGCGCGGTGCAGGAGCTGGCTTCCGACGCGCCGGAGCGCATCGAAGAGCTGGTGCGGGGGCGCTCCGCTTCCCCGCTGCAGGGGCTCGTCGCGGGGAGCCTCGATCTCGACAAGATCGAGTACCTGCGGCGGGACGCGTTCTTCTGCGGCGTCCCCTACGGCGAGGTCGACGTGGATCGGCTCATCGACGCCCTCACGGTCGTCAGCGACCCCGCGACGGGCGCCCCCGAGGTGGGGATCCGGGAAAAGGGGCTTTCCGCCGTGGAGTCGCTCCTCTTCGCCAAGTACCAGATGTTCCGCAACGTCTACTGGCACCACGCGGTACGCGCGGCGACGGTGCTCTACAAGCGGCTGGTGCAGGAAGCGCTGGCGGGCGAAGTGCTGTCCGCCGAGGAGTTGGTGGGACAGGCGGACGAGCGCCTGCTGGCGATGCTGGAGCTGCGCGGCAGGGAGCGGCCGGGGCCGCTCGCCGCTCGCGTCGTCGAGCGCCGCCTCCCCGCCCTACGGGAGCGCCGTCTCCCGAAGCGCGCTCTCGAGCTGCCGGGAGAAACCCTGCGCGGCCGACCCGGCGAGGCGTGGCTCGCCGACGCCGCACTTCGTTCCGCGGTCGAACGGCAGCTGCAAGGGGAACTGGAGCTGCCGGAAGGGGGAGTGTATCTGGACTACCCCGAGAAGCCGCGCATGATGGGGCTCGACCTGCTCCTGTTGCGCAGCGGCGGGAGCACGCAGCGGATCGGCGGGAGCGGCAGGGCCGGCCTGATCGGCCTGCCGCGGATCGCCGACGACCTGTACCGCTCGGCGCGCGTGCTGCGGGTCTTTACCGAGGGGCGGCGGCGGATCCCGCGTGACGGTTTCGAGGCGCTGCTGGACCTGGCCCCGGATCGACTGCGCGCGCGGCTCGACGATCCCGCGCCGCTGCTATGACGCCGCGTCGGGAGCCTGCAGGATGCGGACGAGAACCGCGGTGATGTTGTCCCTCCCGCCCCCGCGGTTGGCGGCGGCGACCAGCTCCGCCGCCAGGTCGGAGAGCGGCGCTTCGCGGCGCAGGATCTCCGCCAGGGCTTCGTCGTCCACCATCCCGGTGAGGCCGTCGCTGGCGAGCAGCAGCAGGTCACCCGGATGGAGCTCCTGCTGGATCAGGTCGGGGCGCTCGCCCGAGTCGGCGCCGAGGGCGCGGGTGAGCATGTGCGCGAGCGGATGGCTGCGCAGCGCGGCGGCGGGGAGGCGGCCGGCCTGCACCTCCTCCTGCACCCAGGTGTGGTCGCGGGTGAGCTGCTCGAAACCGCCGTTGTGCAGGCGGTAGGCGCGGCTGTCGCCGATGTGGGCCATGCGAAAGTGGCCCGCGGCGTCGAGCACGCCCGCCAGCAGCGTGGTCCCCATCCCCGCTCGACGGGGATCCTGCGCCGCCCCTGCCGCCAGCGAGTCGCGGGCGGCGGCGAAGGAGTCCTCCAGAACGTCGCGGAACTCCTCGATGCCGGCATCCCGCGCCCGGGCGAGCATGCCGTAGACCGTTTCCGTGGCGAGGCCGCTCGCCACCTCTCCCGCGGCGTGCCCTCCCATCCCGTCTGCCAACAGCACGATCCCTCGTGCCTCGTCGACCAAGAAGGCGTCTTCGTTGTGCTCCCGCACCCGCCCGACGTCGGTGGTCCCGTGTGCCTCCCAACGGATCGTCACGCGGCGGGCGGAGCGGGAGCGGCGGCCGTGGTAGGGGCTTCGACCGGGGTGGGCTGGGGCGCCGGGAAGAGGAACAACGCGGCGATCAGGGCGACGATCAGCAGGACGAGCAGCAGCGCCCAGAGGGGGAAGCGGAAGCCGCGGCGCTCGTCCCTCAGGCGCGTCGCCGCTTCCGGTTCGACGTAGGCGTCGCGGGCGCCCTCCGGATCAGCCTGCGCGACCTCGCGGAACTGGAGACGCGCCCCCCCGAAGCGGACGGCGGCGCCGTAGGGGAGCGGCGTGGGGACTCGCGGCGCGAGCCGCACGCTCTCCACGTAGGTGCCGTTTGCCGAATCCAGATCGGTGAGCCGCCATGCTCCGGCGTCGTATACCAGACTGGCGTGGCGTTTGGAAACCGAATCGTCCTCGAGCACTACGTCGTTCTCGGCCCCGCTCCCGATCTGGAGGGTGGGCTGCAGGACCGGCACCTCCTCGCCGACGCGGGGTCCGGCGAGGACGCCGAACGTCGCGAGCGCATCGCGGCTCTCGCCCTGCGGCGTGATCGCCATAGTGGTAGTCGCGCGGAGTGTTATCGAAACCGTCCGCAACGTAGCGGAACGGGCCGCGGCGGGGCAAGCCGCCTCCGCACCCGCGGATCCGCCGGGAGCCCTCCGTTCCCCGCGAGCCCCGCCGCCGCCATATTGCCGTTGCCGTCCGCTTGCTCCCATCCGCCGCCATGCGCCTCCTGATCTCGCTGCTCGTCTTCGGCTTCGTCTTCGTCGCGGCGCCGCTCGCCGGGCAATCCGCCGCCGCGACCCTGCTCCGCCCCGACCGCGTCTTCGACGGCGAAGAGGTCCACACCGGGTGGGCGGTGCTGGTGCGCGGCGAACGCATCGCGGCGGTCGGCCCGGCGGATGAGATCGCCGCGGCGGACGCGACCGTTGTCGAGCTGCCCGGCACCACCCTCCTGCCGGGCCTGATCGAGGGACACTCCCACCTGCTCCTGCACCCGTACGACGAGGTCCCCTGGACCGATCAGGTGCTGCGTGAGCCGCTCGGGCTGCGGGTGGCGCGGGCCACGGTCGGCGCCCGCGCCACGCTCCATGCCGGCTTCACCACCGCCCGCGACCTCGGCAGCGAGGGGGCGGGATACGCGGACGTCGGCGTGCAGCAGGCGATCGAGCAGGGGGTGATCCCCGGCCCCCGCCTGCTGGTTGCGGGTCGTGCGATCGTGGCGACGGGGAGCTACGCCCCCCGCGGCGCGCCGGAAACCGACCTGCCGCTCGGCGCCGAAGCGGCCGACGGGGCCGAGCTGCCGCGGGTGGTGCGCGACCAGATAGGCCGCGGCGTCGATTGGGTCAAGGTATACGCCGATTACCGCTGGGGACCCGCCGGAACCGCCCAGCCGACTTTCACCCTGGACGAGCTGAAGACGGTGGTGGAGGTCGCGCGCAGCTCCGGACGGCCGGTGGCGGCGCACGCCGCCACCCCCGAAGGGATGCGCCGCGCCGCCCTGGCCGGGGTCGCGACCATCGAGCACGGCGACGGCGGCACCGCGGAGGTGTTCCGCCTGATGCGCGAGCGTGGGGTCGCACTTTGTCCAACCCTCGCGGCTGGCGACGCGATCGCGCGCTACGGCGGGTGGAGCGGGAGCGAACCGGAGCCGGAGCGGATCCGGGCGAAGCGCGCGAGCTTCCGCGCCGCCCTCGATGCCGGCGTCACCATCTGCATGGGGAGCGACGTGGGCGTCTTCGCCCACGGCGACAACGCGCGCGAGCTGGAGCTGATGGTGGCGTACGGCATGTCCCCGCTCCAGGCGCTACGCGCGGCCACCTCCGTCAACGCCCGCGTGCTGGGTCTGGACGATCGCCTGGGTACCATCCGCCCGGGGCTGCTCGCCGACCTGGTAGCCGTGCAGGGCGACCCTACGCGCGAGATCGGCGCCGTGCGGCGCGTGCGGCTGGTGATCAAGGGCGGCGAAACGGTGCGGAAGCCGTGACGGGGGCTCAGTCGCCGCTGTAGAGCGCCTCGAGCTCGTAGATGGCGGGGAGGCATCAGCCGGCTTCCTTTGCGACGGGTGCGCCGAGCGTACACCACCACACCCACGCGATCAGCGCCGCCTGCAGCGGGAGACGCAGCCAGAGCAGCCAGAGCGGAATCCCGCCGCCCGCCTCGGCGGGGCGGAGTACCATGTAGACGTTCGCCGGGAAGACGGCGACCAGCAGCGCGATCAGTCCGACGCCCGCGGCGCGGCGCAGCGCCGGCACCAGCACCCCGATCCCGCCGGCGATCTCCGCCGCTCCGCTGAGCGCGACCAGTGCGCGCGGGTGCGGGAGCAACGGCGGCACGATGTGAACGTACGCCGCGGGCAGGGCGAAGTGCAGCGTTCCGGCGGTGCAGAACAGCAGCGCGAGCAGGACCCGCGCGCCGCCAAGGGCGGAGGGCCGCGTCAGGTCGGCACCGACCCCAACGGGAGGCGGCGGCCGGCGCGCAGCTCCCGTCTCGCCTGCTCGATCGCCTGCTCCAGCCCGTCGTCTTCGGCGTATCGATCTGCCTGCTCCCCACTCCA
>JBPCJG010000221.1:0-8114 GCA_051005515.1 Longimicrobiaceae bacterium | reverse complement strand
GGAATGTACGTGACGGCGGAAGGAAGACTCAGGTCCGATACCCCGGTGGACGACGCGAACTCCGCCGATTCGCCCGGCTACGCCGTCGCGGACCTGCGAGCCGGAGTGCGACAGTTCCGGTTGGGGGGCACGACCCTGTCCCCCTTCCTGGGGGTCAGCAACCTGTTCGACCGCCCGTACGACACCTCGGTGGTGGTGAATGCCTTCGGCGGCCGCTTCTACGAGCCGGGTCCGGGGCGGGCGCTCTACGCGGGGATCGGCGTGAGCTGGAACGTGGCCGCCGCCGCGGAGCCTCGTTCGCGGGGATCCTAACCGATCCGCTGCCTCACTTCCCGCAGCACCCGCTCGGGTTCGCACGGCTTCGCCAGGACCTCCTCGCAGCCGGCCTGCTTCGCCCGCTTCCCGACCGCACCGTAGCTGTGGGCCGTGACCAGCAGGATCGGGATTTCGCGCGTCGCCTCGTCCCGCTTCAATTCCTGCGTGGCGGCGATCCCGTCCATCCCGGGGATCGAAAAGTCCATCAGGATCAGGTCCGGCTGCTCCTCGCGGGCCGCCGCGACACCTTCCGCGCCGTTCTCGGCCGCCACCACCCGGTAGCCGTGGTGTTGCAGAAAGGCGGTGTGGATCGCCCGGAACTCGAGCTGATCCTCCACCATCAAGATCGTCTTCATCTCTGCCACTGGGGTTTGCGGTAGATAGACCTCATCATACTACGTCGACGCATGCTGCCAAAGCTACCCCTGAAATTGTTGAACAAGCCGGCGAATCCTGGCCGCCCGGCAGACGTAACGATTTTGTATCAGTTACGTATCCGCCGCTTTTCGGGCCGTTGCCGCGCACAGAATGTGCAACCTGCTACCCACCCTTTTCCTATTCCGACGGAGGTAAGATATGTCAGTGGACGATTACGTCGAGCCAGGGGTAGCCGTTGCGGCGGCAGCGACGGCCGCCGCTCTGTCGCCCCCAGCGCGGCGGGTGCTCCACCGCGGAGCAGTCTACGGAGTGACGGGGATCCTGATGCTGGGCGACGCGGCAGCCGCGCTGGGACGCGGAATCGGCCGCGGCGTGCGTAACGCCGGTCAGCCTGCAGACGGGGAGCGAGCATGACCGCGACCCCGAACTCCAGGTCGGAGCCGCCGGTGGTGGAGCAGACGGAGCAGCTGATCGAGACCGTCGGGGAGCGCCTCGGGCGTTCGGTAGCCGGCCTTCGCCGCGGTGCCCGCCGACTCAGCGGAGACGCGGTGATGGACGGGAACCGGCCGGCGGTGGTGCGGGCGGAAGAAGTGGTTCAACGTTTGGAAGGGACGCTGGCCGGGTATGCAGCAATTGCGTTCCACAACGCTCGCCGGGTTGCGGCCCGTGCGCGCGAGGAGATGGAGGACATCCAAGCGGAAGCGGACAGCATGCGCCGCGCACCGCCGTCGGCACCGCAGCTCGACCTGCAGACGGCAACCAAGGACGAGCTGATCGCGGAGGCGGAGCGTCGCGGGATCACCGTCCAGCGAGCCGATGGCAAAGATGGCGAGCCCCTCGTCTCAGATTACAAACGAGCCCTGAGGTGAGGTCCGGCGAGAGCCGTACCGGAAGGGGTGGGAATTTTTCCTACGAGGAAGCGGGACTGGCGCCGGAGCGCGCGTCTACCGGCACGCTCTTCGTCAGAACGGCAGTGTGAGCGGATCGGCCGCGGCACCAAGCCTGATCCATTCCCTGGATGGACGGCTCCGGTTTCACCTCCCTCCATTGCGCGGCCGGGCAACGACGACGATCGAAACCCGCCTCCGGAGCCTTCCGGGGGTACGACGTGCCAAGGCGAATTCGCTGACGGGCAACGTACTGGTCGTATTCGATCCCGCGACCATCGACGCGGAACAGCTCCTTGGAGCCGCGCGGGTCGGAAAACCTCCGGCAGGGTTCGGCGCAGACGCCGAGGTGGTGCCGGCACATGGCGGCCCTCAAGAGCACATAAGGCAGGAGCGCCGGCGCAGGATCGCGGTGAACGGGCTGGAAGATGAACCCGATTTTGCGGACCGGCTCGTCCGCCGCCTCGAACGGCATCCTGGTGTACGCGCAGAAGCGAGTGCCCTTACCGGACGCGTTCTCCTGCGACGGCTCTCTGACGCGGGACCCGAGTTGGACGCGCTGGTGGCCGAGGTCCGATACCTCGAGCCGCCGCCGCGTAGAGAGGAGGATGCGGAGGTCTCGGCCGATGTCGCGGGAGCTGCCGAGCTCGCGGGGAATATGGCACGCGCCGCCGGTGCCGCGATCGGTCTAGGGACCCTCGCCGTCGGAGCTGTCAAGGGCTCGCGGCCTACCTCACGCAACGCCGTTTCGTTGGCCGCCGCGATCACCCTCGTCCAGGGTCTCCCTTCCGTCTCCCGGGCGATGGGTGATGCATTCGGCACCAACGCCGCCGAGATCGCGCTCGGTTTGCCGAAGATCGCGCTGCTTACCGCCGCGGGAAGTCCGTTCGGGCTCCTAGTCGCGGCCGCGCAGTCGCTGCATCTGGTGGCTGCCCTGCGCGAGCTGATCTTCGCACAGCGGGAGTACCGGGAGCGCACCTCCGATGCACTGCCGCCGGAAAGCCCCCTGAGGCTCGCCGACGGTCGCCGCGCACCCTTCTCCGCGACCGTACTCGAAGGAACGGGGAGTGCGACGGCGGCGGATGGGCTGCCGCTTCCCCTCGCCCCCGACTCCTTTGTTCCCGCGGGCGCCTGTCTCTTCGGTGGTCCGTACCTGCTCGAGATGCAGGAGTCTCAGGAGTCCGCCCCCGAGGTTCCTGTGTCGCCAACGCCGAAGTCGCTGTACGAGACGTATCTGCAGCGGCTCGGTCCCATCTCTCTGGCGTATGCCGCGGCGACGGCGGTACTGACCGGTTCCTTCAGCCGTACCTTCACCTCGCTGCTCCTCCTCAGTCCCCGGGCGGGAATGATCGGTGCCGAGGCCGCGGCGGCCGCCACGGAGGCGCGGATATCACGCGCGGGGGCGACCATCCTGCGGAGACGCCCCGACCGCCCGCTGCTTCGCCCCGACCTCCTCCTGCTCGAAGCACCCCGGGTGATGACCGGCGGCTGGGAGTTGGTGGGGGCCGCTCCCCTCCAAGAAGGGGTCTCCAACGAGGAGGTCCTCGCCCGCGCGGCCGCGGTATCCGCCGCGGCCGGATCGCCGTGGGGAAGCGCGTTCCGAGGCGCGACCTCCGTAAGGGGGGAAGGGGGGTACGACGGCGAGACGGCTCAGGCGAAGCTGGCCACCGCCGCCTTTTCATTGAGTCCCCCCGCAGCCGGCGAGCTGCCCGCGTCGATCCGACTCGCACACGGCGGTGACTTCCTGCTCGTACTCCGCGGCGGGGAGCAACGGCTTCCGCTGGGGGTCCTCATCCTCCAGCCGCGGCTCACGGACGACGTCGGCGGGCTCGTGGAGGCTTGCGCGGAGCGGGGGATCGAGGTGGCGACGCTCGGCGGAGGAGATCCGCTTGCCGTCCGCAAGGTCGCCGCCCGCGCGGGCGTCGGCGTGGAAGCCGGTGATGCCGTGGAGGTCATCCAGGCGCGGCAGCGTCGCGGAGGGCGTGTCTTCTTTCTCGCGGACAACGCGGAGCCGCTGACCGCTCTGGCCGCCTGCAACCTGGCGATCGTCGTCGCGGAAGACGATGCTCCGCCGCCCGCCAGCGCCGACCTCGTCGTTCCGGGTCTGGACGCCGTCACCGCATTGATCGAAGCGACGGCACTCCGCGAATTCAGCGATCGGGACGCGGTGCTGGCGTCCGTCGCCGCGAACCTGACGGGCGCCGCATGGGCGCTTCGGGGACGACCCGATCTGCTCGTCGCCTCGCGGCTGGTCGACACCGCCGCGCTCGGGGCGATCACATCGGCGTGGGTGCGGCTCCGCGGGGGCGGCGCGGAAGCTGCCGCGGTACGCATTCCGGATCCCCGGCCGGAGCTGTGGGGAGAGAAAACGGTAGACGAGGTGCTGCAAGCGTTCGCCGCCTCCCGTTCCGGTCTCACTAGCGAGGAGGCCGAAGAGCGCTGGACGGAAGTTCTGCGAATCCGGCGCAGACATCCTTTCATCCGCGCGTTGATCAGCAACGCGCGGTCTCCCCTGACCGGCTTCGTCGCGGGTGCAGCCGGGCTTGCCCTGTTGCACGACGCGCGCGCCGACGCCGCAGTCATGGTGCTGACGCTCGCCGGCAACGTCCTCGTCGGCGCCTGGCAGGAGTTCCGCGTCGGCGAGGTCGCCGGCGCCCTCGAGCAGATGGCGTCTGCGTCGGCGCGCGTGCTCCGGAATGGAGAGGCGGCGACGATTCCGGCGCACCGCCTCGTTCCGGGAGACATTCTGCTCGTCACGCCCGGAGATCGTCTCGCCGCGGACGCACGGGTGATCGCCGCCGCAGGGCTGGAGGTGGACGAGGCGGGGCTTACGGGCGAGTCGCTCCCCGTGCGGAAGCTGCCCAGCCGCGGCAGCGCGGCCGACCGCATTCTGCTCGAAGGGAGCGACGTGGTCGTCGGCCACGGCCGTGCGGTGGTGGTAGCAGTGGGAGAGGACACCCGCATGGGCGCGACCGCGGCCGCCCTTGCATCGCAGGAGCAGCCGGAGAGCCCGCTCGCGGCCCGCCTGAGCCAGCTCTTCCGACAGGTCCTGCCCGTCACCGCCGCGGCCGGTGCCGTCGTCACCTTGGGCGGCTTGTTCCGGGGTCGCCCTCTTCTTCCCGAGGTCGTCACTGGCGCGAGCATCGCGCTCGCGGCGCTGCCAGAAGCATTGCCGATCCTGGCGGGAATGGGTCAGGGTGCGGCGGCGCGTCGGCTGGCGCGTCGCAAGGCCCTGGTGCGTCGTCCCTCCGCCATCGAGGCACTCGGCAGGGTAGACGTCGCCTGCGTCGACAAGACCGGAACGCTCACCGAAGGTCGGCTCGCCCTTCGGGTCGTCGCCACCTGCGGGGACGAGGAGATGGAGCTGCCGGGGAGTCCATCCGGCGGGATGTTGCACGTGCTGCGGACCGCCGCGTTGGCGAGCCCGCATCCCGACGCCGGCGACGCTGCCTCCCATTCCACCGACGTCGCGGTGATCCGGGGGGCCGAGCAGGCGGGGTTGGCAAGCGAACTTCGGGTCGAGCGCGACGAGGAGGCGCGGTTCGACCCTGTCCGTCCCTTCCACGCCGCGATCGTCGCCGACAAGCTCCGCGTCAAGGGAGCACCCGAGGCGATAGTCCACCGCTGCTCCACCGTCGCCGCCGGGGAGGAGGCCACCGCTCTCGACGACGCGGGCCGGCGCAAGCTACTCCGCCGGGCGAACCGGCTCGCGGAGCGCGGGCTGCGCGTGATCATGGTGGCGGAGGGAGCGGCTGGGAACTCGACCGAAGATCCACGGGGTCTCAAGGCCCTCGGTTTCCTCGGCATCCGCGATCCTCTGCGCTCTACCGTGCCCGACGCCCTCCGCCGCTGCCGCGAGGCGGGAGTGCGGGTTGTGGTGCTGACGGGCGATCACCCAGCCACCGCTCGGGCGATCGGCAACGAAGCCGGGTTGCTGGATGCGGAGGAGGAGATCCTCACCGGGGAAGCGTTGAGCCGACTGGGGGACGAGGAGCTGGATGCGATGATGGAGCGGATCGCGGTCATTGCCCGTGCCACCCCGCTCGACAAGCTGCGCATCATTGAGAGTCTGCGGCGACGAGGCCATACCATCGCCATGACGGGCGACGGCGTGAACGACGCACCCGCGCTCCGTCTCGCGGATGTCGGCGTCGCGATGGGAATCGGTGGAACGGAGGTGGCTCGTCAGGCCGCCGATGTGGTGCTCGCCGACGATGATTTCGCGAGTCTGGTGGAGGCGCTGGTGGAAGGCCGGAGCTTCTGGCGGAATCTGCGCCGGGCGCTCGCGTTGCTGCTCGGAGGCAACCTGGGTGAGCTAGGCTTCATGATGGTCGGAAGCGTCTTCGGGCTGGGGGCGACACTGACCGTGCGGCAGATCCTCGCCACGAACCTGATCACCGACGCGCTTCCGGCCTTCGCCGTCGCCGTGCAACAGCCGGAGGATCGGCATCTGGCGGGGTTGGATCGGGAAGGGACTACTGCGCTCGGCGAGCCGCTCCGGGACGGCATTCTGCGTCGTGCGGTCGCGACCGCTGCTCCGGCCCTCGCTGCATATCTCGTTGCCAGCCGGATCGGCACCGTCGTCCAGGCGCGTAGCGTCGGCTTCGCCACGATCGTCGCTACCCAACTCGCCCTCACCGTCGACGCCGGAAGGGCCCAGGGTAATCTGACTCCCCCCGTGATCGGCGCCGTAGCCGCGTCGGGGGGAGCCGTTCTGGCTCTTCTCACGGTTCCCCCCTTGCGGGCGTTCTTCGACCTCGCGACGCCCCCGCCCCTGGGGTGGGGCCTCGTAGGAGGCAGCGCTCTGATCGCGCCGCTCCTCAGTCGAAATCTTCCGGGGACGAAGCTGAACGGCAGCTTTTCACCTTCGTCCGCCGCCGGGTCTTTCCTCCGTCCCCAAGCTATGCCGGTGTTGGTCCGCTCCACCTGACGGCGGCCGCAGCGACAACGGGGGGATGCGAACCGGAACGGCCATTTAGGCGAGGCAGAGTGAGTGGATCTCCCCAAGCAGGATCATTACTTCCAGACCCGCCAACAGCGTCGCGGGACTTCCCATCCCCGAGGCGATGGATCCCATTACCGCAGTGAGCTTCCCCGCGGCCACGAGCAGCGCGATCGGCTGCGAGCCGGATACGCGCGCGAGGTGTGTCCACGCGGTTCGGATGAAGTGCAGAAAACGCAGGAGTCGCGCGAATATGGACCCGCGCCTGGCTTCGGTCCGGGAGCAACCCGGGGCGGCGAGGCGGAGCGACGCCGTCGACGCGACAGCTCCTGGACGGCGCCAGGGGGGCGGTTTCTCGCGAGAAAGAATCCCCGGATTCCGATCGGCCGCAATCATCGGCCCGCCGGGCCCGTCGGACGCTGCTGCTCGCCGCTCCATCGCTTCACCCACGTCACCGGCTGGCCGCGGACCGCCCGCACCGGTGGCCTCCGTCGCACCCAGGCTGGCGGCGAGCCGGACCCGCTCCACGTCGGTTTTCGACGGATCGAAATGTACGAGGACGTTTCCCGTCAACGCGCTCGCTTTCACTCGCTCGACACCCGCAAGCCCCCGTATCCGGTCTTCGAGCAGCGAATCGTCCGTCCCCGACCAGCCGGGAAGATGGAACCGAACACGCCCCGGCACGGAGTGAATGACCCGGGCGAGCACCGCGGTGGCCGGGGTCGCAGCCGAACGGACCTTCTGCTTCGGTGGCGCAGCTCGGTCCGACCGGAGCTGAGGGAGGTCGGACTTCGTGACGTCTAGGGCGGCTCGGCTCATGTCGTTGCTCCGCGCGGCGGTTTCGTGAAGAGATCCGCTACATCCCTTACGCGTACCTAATAAACCGGTGCAGTTCTGTATCCCGGCAAGGATTCCGCCTCGATCCTGTAACGTTCATCTCAGATCGTCGGTTTCGAAATGGGCATAGGCGCGGCGCTATGATTTCGTTACCGAACCGGTACGACTTTGCTGCCTGATACACGGATACTGACGTATGCTTCGTGTGGTTCGGGAGATAAGTTGCAGCGCGGCCCTTGAGCGGGGCATCCGATGGTCGGAAATGGGCAGTTACTCCAAGAACAGGGAGCGGATGACGGCGAGTGTTCTGGTGGTCGACGACGAACCCGACATCTCGGCACTGGTAGCGTACCACCTGGCACGAGAATCGTACCGGGTGCGCACCGCGGCGGACGGCGGAGAGGCGATCCGCGCGGTCGAGACGGAACGCCCGGACCTGGTGGTGCTCGATCTGATGCTTCCGGGCATGTCCGGCATCGAGGTCCTGCGCGAGCTGAGGCGGCGGCCGGAAACGGCCGAGATCCCCGTCATTCTGCTGACCGCCCGCCGCGACGAGCAGGACCGGGTCGAGGGCTTCAAGGTGGGTGCGGACGACTACGTCCCCAAACCGTTCTCACCCCAGGAGCTGGTGCTGCGGGTCGGCGCGGTGCTGCGCCGCGTGCAGCAGTCGCCGCCCGCTGAGCAGGACGGCAAGGTGGTCCGCGTCGGCCCCTTCACCGTCGATACGGGTGCGACGCGCGCGCAGGTGGCCGGCC
>JBPCJG010000220.1:0-3440 GCA_051005515.1 Longimicrobiaceae bacterium | reverse complement strand
CATCGCCGATCGCACCGCGGCGCTCTGCGAAGCCGTCGAACGGCTCGAGCAGGAGATCGGCAGCCGGCACGAAGCCGAACGCCAGTTGCGCGAACGGGAGGAGCGTTACGCGCTGGCGCTGCAGGGGGCGGACGACGGCGTCTGGGACTGGAACTTCGCGGACGGGACCATCTACTTCTCCCCGCGCTGGAAAGCGATCCTGGGCCACTCCGATGATGAGATCGGAGACTCGCCGGACGAATGGCTCGGCCGCGTTCACGCCGAAGAGCGCCCGCAGCTCCTCGCCGAGATCGAAGCGCACCGCGAGGGCGCGATCTCGCACCTGAACGCGGAGTACCGAATCCGTCACGGCGACGGGACCTACCGCTGGGTGCAGACCCGCGGCCTCGCCCTGCGCGACGAGGGCGGCGCCGCCGTGCGCATGAGCGGTTCCCAGACCGACATCACCCAACGCCGCATCGCGGAGGAACTGCTCCAGTATGATGCCCTCTACGACCCGCTCACCGGGCTCCCCAACCGCACGCTCTTTCTGGACCGTCTCGGGCGCGCGGTGGAGCGCTCCAAACGCAACGAGGAGTACCAGTTCGCCGTCCTCTTCCTCGACCTCGACGATTTCAAGATCGTCAACGACAGCCTCGGGCACGGCGTGGGGGACGAGCTGCTGCGCGGTTTCGCCCGCCGACTCCGGGCCTGCCTGCGGCCCAGCGACACCATGGCCCGCCTCGGCGGAGACGAGTTCACCATCCTCCTGGAAGACGCGTCGCCACTGGATGCCGCGCTCCAGGTAACCGCCCGCATCCGGGAAGCGCTGGAAGAACCGTTCGACCTCCAGGGGCACGAGGTTTACGCGAGCGCCAGCATCGGCATCGCCGGGAGCCAGCTCGGCTACTCGTCGCCACAGGATCTGCTGCGCGACGCCGACATCGCGATGTACCGCGCGAAGTCGCTGGGGTCCAACCAGTACGTGGTGTTCGACGAGGAAATGCATGCGGAGGCGATGGAACGCCTCCGCCTCCACACCGATCTCCGGCGCGCGCTCGAGCGCGAAGAGTTCCGGCTCTTCTATCAACCCATCGTTTCGCTCGAGACGGGCCGCATCGTGGGACTGGAGGCGCTGGTTCGCTGGGAGCACCCGGAGCAGGGGATCGTCTCGCCGGAGGCGTTCGTGCCCATGGCGGAGGAAACCGGCCTGATCATCCCCCTGGGGCGATGGGTCCTGCGGGAGGCGTGCAGGCAGCTCGCCGAATGGCAGCGGTGCCTCCCCGGCGGCGACGAGGTGTTCGTCAGCGTCAACCTGTCGAGCAAGCAGTTCGCGCTGCCCAACCTGCGGCGGGAGATGCAGGACGTGCTCGCCCAGACGGAGTTCAACGCCTGCAACCTGAAGCTGGAGATCAGCGAGCGGGCGCTGCTGGAGCACTCCGACGCGCTCGCGGAGCTGCTCCGGCAGCTCGGCAAGGAGCGCATTCGCCTCTCGATCGACCGGTTCGGGATGGGGTATTCCAACCTCGGCAGTCTCCAGCGGCTGCCGGTGGACACCCTCAAGGTGGACCGCTCCTTCGTCGCCGGGATCCACGACGGCAATGGAAATCTGACCATGGTGAACACCATCGTCTCGCTCGCGGAGGTGCTGCACGCGGAGGTGGTGGCGCAGGGAGTGGAGGCGCCGGAGCAGCTCGCGAGTCTGCGGGCGCTGCACTGCCAGTACGCGCAGGGCTTTTTCTTCTCCGAGCCGCTCGACGCGGAACACGCCGGGGCTCTGATCGCGGCGGCTCCCACCTGGTAGCTCCGCGCGAACGTCGCAGTGCGGTGGGTGCGCTGGTAGTGGCGCTGCTCGCCTGCGGGTGCGCCCCTATCGGGCTGGTGAACTTGCTGGTCCCCTCTTCGGGTTTTGACCTGACCGAGGGGATCGCCTACGGCGCGGAGCCCCGCCAGAAGCTCGATGTCTACCGCCCCGTGGGCGTGGATTCGGCCGCCCCCGTGGTGGTCTTCTTCTACGGCGGCAGGTGGCGGACGGGGGAGCGCGAGCACTTCCGCTTCGCCGCGGAGGCGCTGACGTCGCTTGGAGCCGTAGTGGTGATTCCCGACTACCGGCTCGCTCCGGACGTAGTCTTCCCCGCCTTTGTCGAGGACGGAGCGCGCGCGGTGGCGTGGGCGCACCGCAATGCGCCGTCGTACGGGGGCGATCCGCGGCGAATCTACCTGATGGGACACTCGGCGGGCGCGCAGATCGCGGCGCTGCTGGCGCTCGACCGCCGCTACCTCGACCCGCTGAGCGTTCCCGACTCGGCCATCGCCGGAATGATAGGTATCGCGGGCCCCTACGACTTTCTGCCTTTCACGGACGCCGACGTGCGTCAGTCAATGGGTCCGCCGGAGCGCTGGCCCGAGACGCAGCCTGTGAATTTCGCGCGGGAGGGCGCGCCGCCGCTCCTGCTCCTGCAGGGAGCCGACGACGAGACGGTAAAGCCGCGCAACGCGACGAGTCTCGCGGCGGCGGAGCGCGCGGCGGGCGGCTGCGTGCGGACGGTCCTGTACCCGCACGTCGGCCACATCGCGATTCTGGCGGCACTGTGGACGCCACTGCGAATGATCGCGCCGGTGCGGCGGGATGTCGGGCGGTTCATCGGCGAGGAGGGGGAGCCGCGGGGGTGCAGATGAAGGAGATTTGGGTTTGACGCGGCATTCCGGGTCATCGTAGGATGATGCCGATAGCGTCGGCCCGACACATTCCTGCAGAAAGGAGCTTCTTCCATGGCCACTATCACCGCCAAGCAGAAGGCGCTCGAAGTCGTCCAGCGCCTTCCTCCCGACGCTACCTTGGAGGACGTAATCGAGCAGTTATACTTCCTGTACAAGGTAGAACGCGGTTTGGCCGAAGCCGATGCCGGCGAAACTGTGTCGCACGAAGAAGCTCTGGCCGAGCGGGAGCATTGGCGCGCGTAAGATGGACCCGGCAAGCACGTACTGATGTTCGGGCCATCCGCGACTTCTTCGCTCGTGATTCACCCGGCGTCGCGGAGATGATAGCGGATCGCCTCTTCAGAGCAACTGGGCGGTTGGAGCAATTCCCGAACTCCGGCCGTGAAATCCCCAGAATTCGGTCGTCCAGACCTACGCGAGGTGATTCTTGGTAGTTATCGGATCGTCCACCGGGTTCGCGACGACGAAGCGGTTGAGGTGCTCGCGGTAATCCATTCGGTTCGCCTCCTGACGCCGGAGCTGGTACCCGAACAAGAGCCCTGACAGGATTGAGTTTTATCCTTCCTGCGCCGCCCTTCGCTCCTGTAGCGTGAGTTCGCCCCGATACCGACGCGGGTTGCCGCACATCCAGCAGGAGCACGGCGTGCGCGCCTGCGCCAGCTTTCCCCTGTGCCGCTCGTCGTGCCGCGCGTATCCTCCGTAGTAGCGCTCCACCCGACACTTGATCCGCGCTGTCTGAT
>JBPCJG010000219.1:0-13589 GCA_051005515.1 Longimicrobiaceae bacterium | reverse complement strand
CCAGCGGTGGTGCCGGAGCGCCGTCACCCCAGCTTGCGGACCTCCTCCGTCAGCCGCGGGACGATCTCGAACAGATCCCCCACGATGCCGTAGTCGGCGATCTTGAAGATGGGAGCTTCGGGATCCTTGTTGATCGCCACGATGTAGCGCGACGTGCGCATTCCCGCGAGGTGCTGGATGGCACCAGAGATCCCGATCGCGAAATAAAGGGTTGGTGACACCGTCTTACCCGTCTGCCCCACCTGTTCCGCGTGGGGACGCCACCCCGCGTCCACCACGGCCCGCGAAGCGCCCACGGCGGCCCGGCCGCCGAACGCCTCTGCCAGCTCCTCCAGCAGCTTGAAGTTCTCCGGATCGCGCATGCCCCGACCACCCGAAACGATGACGGGAGCTTCGGTCACGTCCAGCTTCGCTCCGGCCGCTTCGCGGATCTCCCGCACGACCGCACCGAAGTCGGCGGCGTCCATCGCGAGGTCCAGCGTTTCGATCTCCGCCTCGTGCGGGTCCTCTACGGGAGTGAACACGTTGGGGCGGATGGAGAGCAGCGCCGGCTGGTCAGGAAAGCCAACGCGGGCGAGCGCCTTGCCGGCGTACTCGGGCCGCGTCGCGACCACCTGGCCGTCGTCGACCTCCAGCCCGGTGCATTCGTTCGCGTAGCCGACCTCGAGACGCGCGGCGACCCGCGGCGCGAGATCCTTGCCCAGCGAGGACGCCGGAAAGATCGCGACGCGGCAGCCGCGTTCCCGGAGAAAGTCGCTCACCACGGCCGTGAATCCTTCGGCGGAGTAGTGGGCGAAGGCGTCGCTCGCACCGACGGAAACCCGGTCGGCGCCGTAGCGCCCGAGCTTCCCGGCCTGCTCGGCGATTCCGGGGCCGCCAAGCAGCACCGCGTGGACCTCGCCTCCCAGCTCGTCGGCGAGCTGCCGTGCGGCGGTCACCACTTCGTGCGCGGTCTTGCGGAGCTCCCCGTCGCGCGCTTCGGCGAAGGCGAAGATGCAGTCAGCCATGTCGATTCTCTGGTCGGCTACGGGTCTATAGGACTTTGGCTTCTTCCCGGAGAACCCGCACCAGCTCCGGAACCGCGTCGGCGCCCTTTCCGATGATGCGGCCCGCCTCCGGCTCCGGGGGCAGCCTCATCTCCAACCGCCGCAGGGCACCCTGGGGAGCCTCCACCTCCTTTTCTTCCAACGGCTTGCGTTTGGCCGCCATGATCCCCTTCAGCGACGCGTAGCGCGGCTCGTACGCTCCCTTGGTAAGGGTGAGGGCGCAGGGGAGACGCAATTCGACCACCTCGGTCCCCCCTTCGATCTCGCGATCGGCCGTCACCTTGCCGTCCGCGACGCTGAACTCCGTGACGTTCGTGGCGGCGGGGATTTCCAGCAGCTCTGCGACCATGGCGCCGACCGCCTGCAGGTCGTCGTCCACCGCCTTCATGCCGAACAGCACCAGGTCGTATTCGCGGTCGCGAATTTCTTCCGCGAGAACGCGCGCCACCGGTAACCCGGCTCCGATTTCCGCGACCTTCAGCAACACGGCGGTATCGGCTCCCATCGCGAGCGCGGTGCGCAGTGTTTCCGCGCTTTCCGCGCCGCCCACCGAAAGCGCGGCGACCTCCCCGCCGTCACCCGCCTCCTTCTGGCGCAGGGCGGCCTCGACGGCGAACTCGTCATACGGGTTCAGCACGTACTTGACGCCGTCTGACTCGATGCTGGTTCCGTCACTCCCGATCCTGACACGCGTCTCGGTGTCGGGAACGCGTTTGACGCAGACGATGCTATTCACGACTTCCCTGGTGCGCTGAATCTCCCGAGCGTTTCGGCGGGCACAGTATAGCCGCCGCGCCGGAGCGTGTCCAGCGAACGCGACCGGAAACGACGGGCCCCGGTGCCGACGTGTTCAGGGCAGATCCGAGCCGGGGAGAGTGTCGGTGATCCCGCGTTCCCGCGCCTGCTCCGGAGTGAGCGCTTCGGCGCGGTTGCGGAGCTGCTCGCCGGACAATCCGTCGAGGGCGCTGGTGTCGTCGGTGTCCGGCCGGATCGCGTCGCCGGAGGCGTCGTCAGCCGCTTCGCCGCCGCACGCGAAGGCGAGCGCGACGAGCACGCCGACCCCGAGCCGATGCACCCGGCCGAACGTGAACGTTCGGCCGGTCACGCGGGCACCGGATCCGCGGCTTCCCCTGCCGCCTGAAAGCCGCGGATCCGCTCGGCGACCTCCGCAGAGCGCTCCCAGTGCGGAAGCGCACCGGTCGTCAGGCGGACCACTTCCACGCCCTCGCGCCGCTCGAGCTCCGGGAGGCGTTCGTAGCCGTCCATGCGCCGCTCCTCCACCGTGCCGACGCAGATCAGCAGCGGCTGACGGAGCGAAGCGAAGCGCTCGACCGCGTCCGCCGGAAAGAGTCGCCCGCTCAGAAAGTCGTCGAGCGGACGGGACGCTCCCTCCGCGCGCGCTGTTTCCGCGCCGTATTCGACATACTCCTCCGGCACCTCCTTAGAGGAAGAAAAGAGGTTCTCGCGCGCGAAACGGCGCAGGGCGGCGCGGGTGGTGAGACGGTCGTAGAACGCCCGCTGCACGCCGGGCAGCGTGAACAGGAGGCGCTGGGGAATCGCGCCGATCCCGCCTGGCTCGCTCCCCAG
Source organism: Longimicrobiaceae bacterium (assembly GCA_051005515.1). Lineage (GTDB taxonomy): Bacteria > Gemmatimonadota > Gemmatimonadetes > Longimicrobiales > Longimicrobiaceae > JBPCJG01. The sequence continues at coordinate 10,956 of JBPCJG010000219.1, read as the reverse complement.
CCCCGCCGGTTCTATCGCGGTCAGCGTGTGCACCAGCCCTGGCTCTCGCCGCGCGACCTCTGCTGCGTAGGTGGCCCCGAGCGAGAAGGCAACCACGTCAGCCCCACGGACGGGGCGGACCACCTCGGCGAGATAGTGCTCGAGCTGGTCCTCGAGCAGCTCGGGGGTGTACTGCAGATCCGGTCGGTCGCTGTGGCCGAAGCCGAGCCACTCGAGCGCGAACAGCGGCCGTCCAGCCGCGGCGAAGGCACGCGCCAGGGGCGCCATTTCGTGGGCCGAGGCGACGGCGTTGATGCCGTGCAGCAGGACGAGGGGACGCCCCCTTCCCTTCCGGGTGTAGTGGGCGTAGTAGCGATCCCGCCAGCGGACATAGCCGAGCGGCAGACCCAGCGCGTTGCCCAGTTCGGTGACGGGGAAGCGCCGGGTGCGGGTGGAGCCGAGGAGATACACGCTGTACGCCGCGGCGGCGGCCGTGCCGAGGCCGACCGCGGCGCGGCCGGCGGTGCGCCTGCGGCCCCCCTTCCTCCGCTTCTTCTCGCGCTTTCCGCCGTCTTGGTTCGCCATGCCGGACGACGACTGCAAGCGATGTGCGCGGACTGCTTCGATTCGTCCGACGAACCCGCTTACGGCACCATGCCGAAGAGCGGCACCGTGGGGAAGAGCGACGCGACGCTGTCGCTCGCCGCATCGAGCAGCGGAGCGGGCCAGAAGAAGAGCAGCAGCACCGCGACGCCCGCTAGCGCGATCGCCGCCTGCGCCGGCAACGGCAGAGGCAGGCGCGACGCGGCGGTTTCAGTGGCGGGCTGCATGTACATCACGACGACCAGACGCAGATAGTAGAAGTAGGAGATCAGCGACGCGATCACCAGCACGACGGCGAGCGGCGTCTGGCCGGCCCCGACCGCCGCGCGCAGGATGTAGAGCTTGCCGATGAAGCCCCCGGTCAGGGGAAAGCCCGCCAGCGAGAGGAGAAAAACGGTGAACGCCGCTCCCATCAGCGGCTGCTCCCATCCCAGGCCGGCGTAGTCCTCGAGCGCGATGCGCTCGTCATCCCCCCGCGCATTCGCGATCACGATCCCGAATGAGCCGACCGTCATCAGCGTATAAACGAGCAGGTAGAAGAGGAACGAAGCGCCCCCCGCCTCCCCGCCGGAAAGCAGTGCGACGAGCAGGTAGCCCGCGTGGGCGATCGAGGAGTACGCCAGCATCCGTTTCACGCTCCCCTGCGTGAGCGCTACCAGGTTGGCTCCCAGCATGGTGAGCACCGCCAGCCACCAGACCACAGCTCCCCACTCGAGTTGCGCGCCGGCGAAGGCGACCGCGAAGACCCGGATGAACGCCGCGAACGCTCCCGCCTTCACCCCCGTCGCCATCAGCGCGGTGATCGGCGTAGGCGCGCCGTCGTACGCGTCCGGCGTCCACATGTGGAACGGCACCGCCGCGACCTTGAAGGCGAAGCCGACCAGCACCAGTGCCATCCCGGCGAGCAGCAACAGATCGCCCCGCGCACCACCCGCGGTGGCCGCCGCGATCAGCTCCAGGTGCGTCGTCCCGGTGGCGCCGAACACCAGCGCGATTCCATACAAAAAGAATGCGCTGGAAACGGCCCCCAGCAGAAAGTACTTGAGCGCACCCTCGCCCGAGCGCGGATCGCGGCGGTCGAAGCCCACCAGCACGTACACCGCGATCGACATCAGCTCGAGCGCGATGAAGGTGAGGATCAGGTCGCGCGAGCCCGCCATCAGCATCATCCCGACGACGCCGAAGAGCAGCAGCGCGTAATATTCCCCCCGGTTGATCTCCCGCCGGTCCAGGTAGCCGAAGGAGAGCAGAACGCAGAGCGCGGCGGCGAGCAGGATGACGAAGTTGGCGTAGACGCGGAAGCCGTCCAGCGCGATCACGCCGTCGGCGGATCCGCTCACGCCTGCCAGCCAGAGGTTCGCGGCCGCCGCCGCGATCAGCGACGCGAGGGCGAGCCAGCCGACGATCGCGCGGGACGGCTGCGAGCGGCTCCCCTTCTGGAAGACGTCTACGAGCAGCACGACCATGCCGCCGAGGCAGAGGACGATCTCGGGGAGGAGCGCCCAGAAGTAGTCGGCCTGCGAGAGAAAGCTGAGCGTCATGGGCGGCGCTCCGCCAGCAGCATCGCGCGGGGGCCGGCGGCGGACTGCTCTGCCGCGAGCGAACGCCCCAGCTCCATGCGCTCCACGACGCCACGCGCGGCCGGTTCCATTCGCTCGAGCAGCGGCGCCGGGTAGACGCCGATCCAGAGGATCAGCGCGACCAGCGGCGTCAGCAGCGCCAGCTCACGCCTGCCGAGGTCCGGGATGCCGCGGTTCGCCGCCCTTGCCGCGCTGCCGAATGCGATCCGCTGCACCATGGGCAGCATGTAGAAGGCGGCGAAGATCACCCCGGTCGCCGCGATCAGCCCCACCCAGGGGTGAGATTGGAAGATGCCCAGCAGGACCAGGAACTCCGACACGAAGCCGCTCGTCCCGGGGAGGCCGATCGAGGCCATCGCCGCGAACACCAGCATGGCGGAAAAGAGGGGCAGCGAGGCCGCGAGGCCGCCGAAGTCCGCGATCTCGTACGTGTGCCGCCGCTCGTACAGCATGCCGAGCAGAAAAAAGAGCATGGGCGTGGTGAGGCCGTGGCCGATCATCACCAGCAGCGCTCCCTGGATCCCCTGCAGGTTGAAGGCAAAGATCCCCAGCATCACGAAGCCGAGGTGGGCGACCGAGGTGTAGGCGACCAGCTTCTTCGCGTTCGGCTGTACCGCCGCGACCAGCGCGCCGTAGACGATCCCGATCAGCCCCAGCACCAGTGCGATCAGCACCACCGTCCGGCTGGTGGCGGCGATCGGAAAGAGCGGTAGGGCGAAGCGGAGAAAGCCGTACGTCCCCATCTTCAGCAGCACGCCAGCGAGGACCACCGACCCCGCGGTCGGCGCCTGCACGTGCGCGTGCGGGAGCCAGGTGTGGAAGGGGAAGATCGGCACCTTGATGGCGAACGCCAGCGCGAAGGCGGCGAACAGCCATCCCTGCTGCGCGCCCGTCAGCGGGAGGCGCAGGAAGTCCCAGTACGAGAAGCTGGCTACTCCGGTGACGTCCTGCGTCTGCATGAAAAGGTAGACGATCGCCACCAGCATCAGCAGCGACCCGAACACCGTATACAAAAAGAACTTGACGGTGGCGTAGATGCGCTCTTTGCCGCCCCAGACCCCGATCAGGAAGTACATCGGGATCAGCATGATCTCCCAGAAGACGTAGAAGAGGAACATGTCGAGGGCGACGAAGACGCCGACCACCCCGGTGGTGAGCGCCAGCAGCATTGCATAGTACGCCCGCTCCCGCTTGCGGATGTACGTCCACGAACCCAGCACCATCAGCGGAAGCAGGAACACGGTCAGCAGGACCATGAACAGCGAGATCCCGTCCATGCCGACGCGGTAGTGGATTCCCCAATCGGCGAGCCAGGCGGCGTCGGCGCAGTTCTGCATCGGGACCGACAGGGTTCCCGTCTGCAGCGGCCCCGTGATCGCCGACTGCTCGCAGACCGCGCCGGGATTGAAGGTCCAGAAGAGGGGCAGCGCCACGACCAGCTCCACCAGGCCGACCGCGAGCGCCGCCCGCTTCGCCGCCGCCTCCGGAACCAGCATCACCGCCACCGCCCCGACCAGCGGAAAAAAGATCAGGAAGGTGAGGATCCAGTGGCTCGCGTAGAAGGCGTCTAGCATCAAAATGCGAAAGCGCCGAGGATCACGATGACTCCCAATATCAAAACAAAGGCATAGGTGTTCAGATACCCGGTCTGGATGCGGCCAAGGAGCAGCCCCACGTTCTGCGCCGTGCGCCCGAACCAGTCGACGAGCCCGTCGATCCAGCGGTTGTCCACCGTCGCGGCAAAGAAGCGGGATACGGCGTGCAGGGGGCGGACTACCACCGCGTCGTAGAGCGGGTCGATGTACCACTTGTTGTAGAGGACACGCCCCGGGGCATTGGTGTACGCCGGCTCCTCCGCGGCGCTGCGCAGCTGCGCCGGCTTGAGCACCGTCCAGGCGAGTGCGAGCCCGCCGACCGCGATGGCGATAGCGAGCAGGATGGGCCAGGCGGCGTGGTGCGCTTCCTCCAGCGGCAGCGCCTGCGCCGCGACCACGGCGTCCGATCCGGCGAGCACGGGGTGCAGCCAGTCGTGCAGCGCGCCCTCGCCACCGATGGCGAGTGGAGCGAACCAGTTCACGATCGGCACCTCTCCGTCCACGTTGAAAAGGCCGCCGACGACAGAAAGCAGGGCCAGCACGGCGAGTGGGACCGTCATCGTCCACCCCGCCTCGTGCAGGTGGCGCCGCTCGGTGTCCCCCGTCCGGTTGGGTCCGAAGAAGGTGTAGATCATCAGCCGCCCCATGTAGAAGGCAGTCATCAGCGCGGCGAGCGTGAGGGTGCCCCCGATGAAGCCCATCCAGACCGCGCCGGGGATGCCGAGCAGCGATGCCTGCGCCAATGGCGACGCGCCTTCGGCCCCCAGCCAGGCGGCGCCGACGATCTCGTCCTTGGAGAAGAAGCCGGCGAACGGGGGGATCCCCGCGATGGCCAGCGTCGCGATCCCCATCGTCCAGAAGGTCACCGGCAGGTACGAGCGGAGCCCCCCCATGTTGCGCATGTCCTGCGGGTCGTCGTGCGAGTGCGTGGCGTGCAGCGCCTCGTGCATCGCGTGGATCACCGCGCCGGAGCCCAGAAAAAGCAGCGCCTTGAAGAAAGCGTGCGTCATCAGGTGGAAGACGCCCGCCACGTACGCCCCCATCCCCACCCCGGCGAACATGAAGCCGAGCTGCGATACGGTGGAGTAGGCGAGCACCTTCTTGATGTCCCACTGCTTGAGGCCGATGGTAGCTGCGAAGATCGCCGTCAGCGCGCCGACCAGCGCCACTACGAGCCCGGCGACGGGGGCCATGCTGAAGAGCACCGACGAGCGCGCGATCATGTAGACGCCGGCGGTGACCATGGTGGCGGCGTGGATCAGCGCCGACACCGGCGTCGGTCCCGCCATGGCGTCCGGGAGCCAGACGTAGAGCGGGATCTGGGCGCTCTTGCCGGTGGCGCCGAGGAACAGAAAGAGGGCGATGGCGGTGACCACCGCGCCGCCGAAAGCGAGCTGCGTCGGAGCGCGCTCGAAGACCTCCGCGAAGCTCAGCGTCCCCAGGTTCGCGAACATCAGGAACATCGCGATGAGGAAGCCGAAATCTCCGATGCGGTTGACGATGAACGCCTTCTTGCCGGCTTCGGCGTTGGCGATATCGCGGAACCAGAAGCCGATCAGCAGATATGAGCAGAGCCCCACGCCCTCCCAGCCGACGAACATGACCGGAAACGACGCGCCCAGCACCAGCACCAGCATGAAGAAGATGAACACCTTCAGGTACGCCATGTAGCGGGCGTAGCCCGGATCCTCCTTCATGTACCCCACCGAATACAGGTGGATGAGCCCGCCGACGCCGGTGACGATCAGCGTCATCAACATGGACAGCTGGTCGAGCTGGAGCGCCGCGTCCACCTGCAGCTCGCCCACCGGCATCCAGCTCCAGTAGGTGCGCACCACCGGCTCGTGGAGCTCCGCCCCGAGCATGCCGAAGAAGTTGAGCAGAGCGATCCCGAAGGCGGCGAAGACCGCCCCCGGAGCGATCCACGAAGGCAGCGTACGCACCGCGGCGGGCGGCGGGAGCGCGTCGGGAGCGGCCGCCGGGTGCGCACTCTCCCCCTCCGCGAGCGCTTCCGCTTCGCTCGCGGGGGGTGCGTGCCCCAGCGGGCGCGACCGCGGGAGCGTCGCGCGGGCGCCATAGAAGGCGAGCGCCGCGTTCAGCGCGGCGCCGAGCAGGGGAAGCAGCACGATCCAGCCGAGCAGGACCGGCGCGAAGTGCGACGCCTCCTCCACCCCCGTCTGGGCGAGCAGCATCGCGGGCGCGGGAGAGATCACCAGCGCAGCAGCGAGAAGTTCTCGATGTCCACGGACTCCGCGTGGCGGAAGACGGCGATCACGAGGGCCAGCCCCACGGCGGCCTCCGCCGCCGCCACCGCGATGACGAAGAAGACGAACACCTGCCCTTCCACCCCCGCGAACGGCGCGAGGCCGACGAAGGCGAGGTTGACGGCGTTCAGCATCAACTCGACGCACATGAAGAGGATGATGGCGTTGCGGCGCACCACCACGCCCGCGACCCCGATGGTGAAAAGGATCGCGCTGAGCGACAGCGACCAGCCGACCGGCAGAACGGGCACCGTCAGACGCTCCGCTTGGCGAGCATCACCGCGCCGACCACCGCCACCAGCAGCAGGATCCCGGTCACCTGCAGGTGGACCACGAAATCGGTGTACATCGGGATCCCGACCACGCCCACTGAACCGCGCTCCGCGGTCAGCGCGGCGAGCGCCGCCGGACCCGTCGCCTCGACGAGCGGAGTCTGTGCTCCGCCGAAGAAGAGCCGCGCCAGCAGCGCCAGCATGACGAGACCACTGCCCGCGCCCGCGACCTTCCAGACGTCGCTGCGCATGTCCGGCTCGTAGTCGTTGCCGAGGTTCAGCAGCATGATCACGAACAGAAAGAGCACCATGATGGCGCCCGCGTAGACCAGGATCTGGATCACCCCGATGAAGAAGGCGCCCAGCAGGGTGTAGATCGCGGCGAGGGAAAAAAAGGTGCCGATGAGCCAGACCGCGCAGGACACCGGGTTCGCCCGGGTCACCATCATCAGAGCGCAGAAGATGGCCGCGGCCGCGAAGAGGACGAAAAGGAGCTGCGTCGCGAGCACCCTACTCCCCCGCCGGATCCGACGGATCCCAGAGCGCAGTCGAGGGATGCTCCTGCGCCATCAGCCGATCCAGGTCGTAGACGAAGCGCTCGCGCGTGTACTCCCCGTTCTCGTAGTCCTGCCCCACGTGGATCGCCTCGACCGGGCAGACTTCCTGACACATGCCGCAGAAGATGCAGCGGAACTCGTCGATCTCGTAGACGATCGGGTAACGGTTCCCCTCGTCGTCCTCGCCGGGGATCAGCTTGATGCAGTTGGCGGGGCAGACGGTGGGGCAGAGCCCGCAGGCGACGCACTTCGGGCGCCCGTCCTCGTGCTGCTCCATGACGTGGGTACCGCGCCAGCGGGGCGACAGCGGCGGCTTCTCTTCCGGGTACTGATAGGTGACCTCGGAACGGTCGCCTGCCGATTTCAGCAGGTGGGTGAAGGTGAGCTTCATCCCCCGCAGCGAGGCGCGCAGGTACGAGGCCTCGCGCTCGGGGCGCTTCATCAGGCGAACCGTGGCTGCCATCGTCTACTCCCGCGCTGCTACGCTGGGTGTGGGCACCGCACCGATCCCGGCGCGACGGCCCCGGGCGAGCGCCTGGGCCCGCTGCCGCTTCTCGTCCGCCGCGGCCGAACCGGCGAGGGTGCGCCCGCGGTCCACGAACCAGAGGACGATGATCAGCATCGTGAGGTTGACCGCCGTCAGTACCAGGCCGTAGACCGGGATCCAACCGTACCAGAGGTAGCCGGGGGCGATGCCGCGACCGTCCAGAACCAGGATCGTCGCCGCGGTGACTACCACCGCCACCAGGGCCGCGGGGAGCAGGATCTTCCAGCCGAGGTCCATCACCTGGTCGTAGCGGAAGCGCGGCACCGTCCAGCGCACGATCATGAAGACGAGGATAAAGAACAGCGTCTTCAGGAGGAAGGCGCCGAAGGTAAGCAGCGTGATCCACCATGCCGGCTCGTGCCCCGCGACGACGCCGCCGGGGAGCGCCACCAGGTTGTCGCCCTGCCAGAGCGGAATGTCCCAGCCGCCCAGGAAAAGGGTGGCGAGCAGCGCCGACACCGTGAGCACGTGCGCGTACTCGGCGATAAAGAACATCGAGAACTTCATCGCCGAGTACTCCGTATGGTACCCGGTGATCAATTCCGACTCGGCTTCGGGGAGGTCGAAGGGAAGCCGGTTGGTTTCCGCAAAGGTGGAGATCCAGAAGAACAGGAACGATACCGCCAGCGGCAGCGCGAACCAGAGGTGCATCTGCTGCTGCCGCCAGACCACGTCGCCGAGCGTGACGTTGCCCACCAGAAAAAAGACCGAGAGCAGCGACAGGCCGAGGGCGATCTCGTAGGAAACCATCTGCGCCCCCGCGCGCAGCCCGCCGAGCAGCGCGTACTTGTTCGAGCTCGCCCACCCCGCCATGACGATCCCGTAGACCCCCAGCGACGAGAACGCCAGCAAAAAGAGCACGCCGACCGGCAGGTCCGCCACCACCATCGGGATCAGCCCCCACTTCGTCGGCAGCGGAGCCGCGAAGGGGATCACCGCAAAGGTGACGACCGCGGGGATGATCGAGAGCATCGGCGCCAGTATGAAGAACGCCCCGTGGGCCGGCGCCGGAGCGCTCTCTTCCTTGAGGATGTTCTTGAGCCCGTCGGCAGCGGGCTGTGCGATGCCCCCCGGCCCTACCCGGTTCGGCCCGACCCGGTCCTGCATCCACGCGCTCACCTTGCGCTCCAGCAGGGTGAGCAGCGCGACGATGATCATCACCGTGAGGAATGCGCCGATCACCTTCACGAGCGTGATGATCAGGTAAGCCCACCCCGTGAGCTCGCCGTAGACGGCGACCACGGGCGCGCCGATCTCAGGCATGCGGGTGCGTGGCAGTGCGTCGCACGATCATTCGGCGGGGAGGGCGGCGGGTTCGGGCAGCGGCGCCCCCAGCGCGCCGAGGTCGGCGAAGCTGAGTCCGGCGAAGTCGCCGCTGAGCTGGCCGAGCAGGGCGAAGGCGTCGGCGGCGGTCGCCGGCGCCCGCTCGTCGGAGATGCCGGCGAGGAGTACGCCCAGGATCTGCCAGGCCGGGCGCGCCATCCCCGGCGCGCGCAGCGCGGGCCAGAAGCGCTGCACCCGCCGCTGCACGTTGACGAAGCTGCCGTCCATCTCGGCAAAGGTGGTGGCGGGCAGCACGAAGTGCGCGTTGCGCGCAGCGCCGCCGAGGAAGTGTCCCAAGTAGACGAAGAGCGAAGCGTCGCGTCCGAAGGTGTCGTCGGCATCGGCCAGCTCGTCGCCGACCACCAGCAGGACGCCGCGGTGCCGCGCCGCGCCTTCCAGCCCGCCGGCACCCGCGTCGTCGCCGACGCGCGTGAAGCCCAGGATCCCGGCCCCGGTGCCGTTCGCTGCGCGGTCCGCGCGGAGCTTGAGCGTCGGCCAGCCGGGCAGCTCGACCTCTTCGCCCCGCTCACTGCGGAACACGCCTTCACCGCCGCCCAGCGCGTCGAGCAGCCGGCGGACGGCACCCAGGTCTTCGTTGGGCGAGAAGGGGGAAACCACCGCCGTCGCTCCGTCGTCGCGGTCGCGCAGTGCATCGGCGAGGCGGGTCAACGCTTCCGACCACGCCACGGGCGCTAGACGTCCCTCCGCGTCCCTCACCAGCGGCGCCTCGATGCGGTCGCCGCGGTTGATCCACTGGTAGTTGAGCCGCCCATAGTCGCACATCCAGTAGGCGTTCACCTCGGCGTTCGGCCGCGGCTTCAAACGCATGATCTGGTTGTCGCGGGTTTCGAGGCGGACGTTGCACCCCTGCGAGCAGTTCGGGCAGACGGAGGGGATCCGGTCCAGGTCCCAGGCTCTCGCCTTGTGTAAGAAATCTTTTGAAACCAGCGCGCCGACGGGGCAGATGTCCACGATGTTGTCGGCCCAGACGTTCCCCTCCACCCCGTGGTCGAAAAAGGTGTCGATCACGTTGCGATGTCCGCGCTGCACCACCGCCAGCCGTTCGTCGCGCGCGACCTCGCGCATGAAGCGGACGCAGCGGGTGCACATCACGCAGCGGTCGGCGTAGAACTTCACGTCGCCGCCGAAGTCTGCGACGCCGAGCACCCGCTTCGGCTCCAGCGAACGCCCGCTCGGCGGCCCTTCCGCAGCTACGTAGTCCTGCAACTTGCATTCGCCCGACTGGTCGCAGACCGGGCAGTCGAGCGGGTGGTTCACCAGGTAGAACTCGAGCACCCCTTCGCGCGCCTTGAGAGCGGTGTCGCTCTGGGTGTGGATGACGTTGCCGTCCGCCACGGTCGCAACGCACGCCGGCGCCAGCTTCGGCACTCCTTCCACCTCCACCAGACACATCCTGCACTGCGCCGGGGCGCTGAGGCCGGGGTGGTAGCAGTAATGGGGGATGTCGATGCCCGTGCGGGCGGCGGCGTCCAGGATCCGCGTTCCCGTGGGAACGCGGATCTCGACGCCGTCGATGGTGCAGCCGACGGTATCGGGTTTGCCGTTTTCGCTCACGCTCGCTCCTTCAGGCAGCGGCGGCGTTGGCCGCCGCGGCGATGCGGGCGTCGTAGTCGCCGCGGAACTTCTCGATCGACGAGACGATCGGCGCCGCCGCCGCGTCGGAAAGGACGCAGATGGTTTTGCCGGTCATGTTGTCGGAGATGTCGACCAGTGTTTGCAGGTCTTCGGGAGTTCCCCTGCCGTTCTCGATGCGGCGCAGGATGCGCGCCGCCCAGGCCGTGCCTTCCCGGCACGGCGTGCACTGCCCGCACGACTCATGCGCGTAGAAGTCGGTCATGCGCCGCACCTGCTTGATGATGTCGGTCGTGTCGTCCATGACGATCACAGAGCCGCAGCCGAGCATCGTCCCGGCCTCCGCCATCGCCTCGTAGTCCATGCCGATGTCGATCTCGTCCGCCGCCAGGATCGGCACGGAGGAGCCACCGGGGATCACCGCTTTGAGGGCGCGGCCGTTCGGGATGCCGCCGCAGACGTCGTAGATGAACTCCTTGAAGTTGAAGCCCATCGGGACCTCGTAGTTGCCGGGCCGCTCGACGTGTCCGGAGACGCAGAAGAGCTTGGTGCCGGTCGACTTCTCGGTCCCCCACTGCTTGTACCACGCCGCTCCATTCTCGACGATGTGGACCGCCGCGATCAGCGTCTCCACGTTGTTGAT
>JBPCJG010000218.1:0-3531 GCA_051005515.1 Longimicrobiaceae bacterium | reverse complement strand
GCATCCCAAGCCGGGAGAGGTCTCGCTCTCGCACCACGGCGTCCTCTTCATGGACGAGCTTCCGGAGTTCCGGCGCAACGTGCTGGAAGTGCTGCGCCAGCCGCTGGAGGACGGCATGGTGACCATCTCCCGTGCCGCGATGTCGCTCACCTACCCCGCGCGCTTCATGCTCGCGGCGGCGATGAACCCGTGCCCGTGCGGCCACTACGGTGACTCGCAGCGGCAGTGCTCGTGCTCGCCGCAGGTGGTGCAGAAATACCTGTCGCGCGTCTCGGGGCCGCTGCTCGATCGCATCGACCTGCACGTCGAGGTTCCCGCGGTCCGCTATCGGGAGTTGACCGACCAGCGCAGCGGCGAGCCGTCGTCCGCGGTGCGCGCACGGGTCGCGCGGGCCCGCGAAATTCAGCGCGAGCGCTTCGCCGGCCGTCCCGACATGCACGCGAACGCGCACATGGGAGCGCGGGATCTGCGCGAGTTCTGCCGGGTGGGCGAGGGGAGCGACGCGTTGCTGCGCACCGCGATCACTCGCTTGGGACTCTCGGCGCGGGCGTACCACCGGGTGCTGAAGATCGCCCGCACGCTCGCGGATCTGGAAGGGGTCGAGGAGATCGGGACCGCGCATATCTCCGAAGCGATCCAGTACCGCTCGCTCGACCGCTTGATGGGTGGGTGAGGAGGTGCCGACGGTCGCTGCCGCCGCACGCCAGGAGTACGAGTCCTTTTCCCGCGTCGAGTGGAGCCGGCTCCGCGACCACGAGCCCGTCCCGCTCTCGTCTGCCGAGCTGGAGGAGCTCGGGGGTGTCGGCGTTCGGCTCTCGCTCGAGGAGGTAGCCGACGTCTACCTCCCGCTCGTGCGTCTGCTGGAGCTGGAGGTGGCGCAGCGGGGGGAGCGGCAACGGCGGAGCGAGGTGTTCCTGCGGCGAGAGATCGCCGCCACCCCCTTCGTGCTCGGCATCGCGGGGAGTGTTGCGGCGGGGAAGAGCACCACCGCGCGCCTGCTCCGTACGCTGCTCGCCCGCAACCCGATTCACCCCGACGTCGCCCTCGTCCCCACCGACGGCTTCCTGTATCCGAACCGGGAACTGGAGCGGCGGGGGCTGATGGAGCGCAAGGGCTTCCCGGAGAGCTACGACCTGCCGCGGCTGGTCGATTTCCTCGCCGGTGTCAAGGGCGGCAAAGCCCCTCCCGTCCCGGTATACTCGCACCTCGTCTACGACATCCTGCCGGGGGAGGAGCTGGAGATCGGGCGCCCCGACATCCTCATCCTCGAAGGGCTCAACGTCCTCCAGGCAGGGCAGGCGGCGCGCCGCGACGTGCCGCGCGTCCTGGTTTCCGACTTCTTCGACCTTTCCCTCTACGTCCACGCCGCAGAAAAGGACCTGAGGACTTGGTTCGTGCGGCGTTTCCTCGAGTTTCGCGAAACTGCCTTCCACGATCCCGCCTCCTACTTCCGGCGGGTGACCAGCCTGTCGGTGGAGGAGTCGGTAGCTCTCGCCGACGACGTCTGGACCCGCATCAACGCGGTCAACCTGCACGAAAACATCGAGCCGACGCGGGAGCGGGCCGACCTCATCATCGAGAAGGGAGCGGACCACGCGGTGGAGCGGGTGCGGGTGCGGAAGAAGTGACGGCAGCGAACGCGAACCGGTCTGCGATACCGGGAGGCGGGCGCGGAACTTGTCTGAGGGAGGGTGTCCCATCGCCCCGCTGCTGCGGGGCAGTCGCTCCTGCCTCCTCCACCGGCCGCGCGCATGTTCCACGTCCGTCCCGTCCCGCTCCGACGCAGGCGTTCGGACCGCGAGCCGCAGGAAGGCTGGACGATCGCGCTGCGGATCGGCGTCCTCATCCTGCTGGGGGACGTGCTCACCAAGGCGCTGGTCAAGGCGTGGGTGCCGCTCGGCGACCTGCTGGAGGTGTGGCCGGGGCGTATCGCATTGTGGCACGTCCGCAACGAAGCAATGATGCTCGGGCTCTGGGAGCACCTGCCGCTCTACTCCCGCCGGATGATCGCGATGGTCGCTGCGGTGGGCATCGCCTTCTTCGTGGTCGAGGTCATTCGCCGGGGTCACCGTCTTCCCGCTCGGGAGCGAGTCTGGGCCTGGGCCTTTGCCGGTCTTTCTCTCGGCGGCATGGCGGGCAATCTCGGAGAACGGGCGCTGCACTGGGACGTCACCGATTTTCTGGCCTTTCGATGGGGTGAGGTGTGGCTGCCGCCGGGCAACCTCGCCGACCTCGCCCTTTTCGCCGCGATCCCCGTCGCGCTCATGGTGACCCGCTTCGAGCTGCGCGCTCGCAGGATGCGGGGCCGTGGCGAGCCGCATCCCCTCCCCCTGCGGAGGCGCTCGGAACTCCCCCGCTGAGCGCCGGTATCCAAGGCGCGGCGCCGGGCGGGCGCCGGTTCACGTCTCGGGAGGAGAGTTGAAGGAGAAACAGGAATGCGTCCGCTCCATTCTGCGCGAGTGCGGATCCGTGGTGGTCGGCTACAGCGGGGGGGTCGACTCGGTCCTGCTCGCCACGGTCGCTGTCCAAACGCTCGGATCGGAACGCGTGCTGGCCGTGACCGGGCGCAGCGCGAGCGTCCCGGGGTGGGCGCGGGAGATGGCGAGCATGGTAGCCGGTGACTTCGGCATCCCCTGGCTCGAAGTGGAAACGGCCGAGACCGCGGATCCGCGCTACGTCGCCAACCCGCCGAACCGCTGCTACTTTTGCAAAGCCGAGCTGTGGGACCGGCTGGGCGAGATCGCCGCTGCCAGGGGCGCCGTGGTTCTGGACGGCGCCAACGCGGACGATCTGGGGGACCACCGGCCGGGAGCGGTGGCGGGAACGGAGCGGGGCGTGCGTTCGCCGCTGCTCGAGGCGGGACTCGGCAAGGCCGGGATCCGCGCCTGGTCGAGCCAGCTCGGGCTCCCCACCTGGAATCAGCCAGCGGCGCCGTGTCTTGCGTCCCGCTTCCCCTATGGAACCGAGGTGACGCCGGAGCGGCTCGCGCAGGTGGAGCGCGCCGAGGTTGCCCTCCGGGGGCTCGGTTTCCGCGAGTTCCGCGTGCGCCACCTGGGGAATGGAGCGCGGGTCGAGGTCGGCGCCGCCGAGCTGCCGCGCCTCGGCGAGCAGCAGGAGCGGGTGCGGACGGCAGTGCTCGCCGCCGGCTTCGTTTCCGTCGATCTCGACGCGAGCGGCTATCGTCGCGGCTCCCTCAACGCCGCGCTCGGGGAGGATCAGCTCGTCCGGCTGCGCGCCTCGTGAGCCGCTCCGAGCCGCCGCGGGAGGAGATCTACCTCGACTACGCAGCTACCTCCGCGCTTCGCCCGCCCGCGGTCGTGGCTGCCGTGTGCGGCTACCTGCGCGACATCGGCGCGACGCCGGGCCGCTCCGGCCACCGCCGCGCGATGGACGCCGGCCGCGTCGCGCTCCACTGCCGCCAGGCGCTGGCCGCGCTCTTCAACGCTCCCGGAGATCCGGGGCGCGTCGTCTTCCAGCCGAGCGCCACGTACGCGCTGAACGCCGCGCTCGCCGGGCTCCTGCGGCCGGGCG
>JBPCJG010000217.1:0-4303 GCA_051005515.1 Longimicrobiaceae bacterium | reverse complement strand
ACTCCCGGTCGTCATCCACGAGGGAGAGGGCCGCCACAGGAGCGTGCAGTGCCCGACTCGCGAGGCGCGTGAGCCGGTCGAAATCCTCGTCGGGCGGGGTGTCCAGGAGACCGGTCGAGCGGACTGCGTCGAGTCGGTCGGGGTCCAGCAGCAACGCAGTTGCAGCGGAGGTCATGGTGGAGTGGTCGGATGGCCGAGTTGATCCTGCACCCGAAACCGCTCCCCATCGCATATGTCGTACCCTCTCCGCGACCGCGTATGACCGCTTCGAAGCGGCTCCGGGAGCGCCCGCACGAAGTCCGCCGAGACCAATCTCTGAGACAGCTCTGCCGCAGCGCGGATCCGCTGACGGGTCACGCCCTCCCCACTCGTGTCGGCCCTGCCCCGTAATCAGCCGGGGTCCGGTGACGCGTCCGCGAGCGCCCCCCACCAGACCGGCACCAGCGCGACTCCCAGCGACGCGAGCGTCACCGACAGCGCGGCGGAGCTGCCGACCGGGGCGATCAGGAGCCGGCCCACCCCCACCAGCACCAGAAAGAGCGAAGCCGCCGCCACCAGCGTTGTCCGCAGCGCGCGGCCGAACCGCCGCCGCGGCGCGGCGGCGGCTTCACCGACGCGCTGCGCCGTCCGCCCCCAGAAGCCGTCGGGACGCACCCGTCGGTAGAACGCCTCCAATGTCGCCGGCGCGGTTCGCGGCGTGATCCACGTCACGCCCACCGCGGCCGCGGTCGAAATCGCGGCCATGGCGGCGAGTCTGAGCCACTCCGCATCCGTGGTGACCAAGAGCAGCGGCGCCACCAGCAGCGAGACGGTCATCGCCGCCAGCTCCGACCAGAGGTTGATCCGCTCCCACAGCCAGCGCAGCACCAGCACCGACCCCATCCCCGCGCCGAAGAGGAGTGAGATGAACCAGGCGTCCTGAATCGACGCGAGGTTCGCCATCACCACCAACGCGAGCGCCAGGATCACCAGATTGGAGCAGCGCGCGACGAGCACCAGCTCGCGGTCTCCCGCTGCCCGTCCGAGCCAGCGCTCAGCGACCAGCGGGCGGTACAGGTCGTTGCTCCAGTAGCTCGCCCCCCAGTTCAGGTGCGTGTCGATGGTAGAGGCCAGCGCGGCGAGCAGCGCCGTCAGCATCAGGCCACGCGCGCCGACCGGGAGCAGCTCGTCGATCCCGCGCACGAAGGTCATTTCGCGAACGGCGGCGAAATTCCCGGCCGCGGCGTCCGCCGGCGAGAAGGGATAAAGCACGAGCAGCCCGGCGGCGATGGCGAGCCAGAGCAGGCTCCGCAGGACGATCTGCAGCCAGGCGAAGAGCACGCCCGCGTGGCGCGCATCTGTCGCGGTCCTGCACGCCATCGAACGCTGCGCGAGGTACCCGGTGCCGTCGCTGTTCATCTGAAACAGCCATTGCAGCGCGATCACCACCAGAAAGGGGAGGAGCGCCTCACCGGGTGGCGGCGCGAAGGCAAGCAGCCGGGCGGCGTCGGCCTCTCCGTAGAGCGCTGCGATCCGCCCCGGGAGCTCCGCGAGACCGCCCGCCGCACCGATCACTACCCAGGCGTAGACGAGCGTCCCGAGCATCGCGAGCGCGAACTGGCCGATGTCGGTGGTCACCACCGCGCGCAGCCCGCCGGTGGTCGAGTAGAGCGCGGTGAAGCCGAGGATCGCGACGATGGAGACGAGGTTGTCGGCGGTGGCGACCGCCGGCGGGGCGAGAGCCATCCCGGACGAGATGTCGATCCCCGCCGCGGCCACCGCGCCGACCAGCGGCGTGTACACCGTTTTCGGCAGCCAGCGATGCCAGGGCAGGAACACTTCCGCGATCCGCACCGCCGCGACCAGCACCATCGCCAGGACCACGGAGTTGATGACGGTGCCGTAGTAGATGGCCTTCGCCACGCGCAGCGGGAGCACGCCTCTCCCGCTGTAGCGGATCTCGGTGAACTCGGCGTCGGTGAGGACCCCGGCGCGCCGCCAGTGGCCGGCGAAGACGAACGCCATGAGCAGGAAGGCGATGCCGTAGATCCACAGCCGCCAGACCGCGAAGACGCCGGCGGTGGCGACCAGCCCGGTCACGAGGAGCGGGGTGTCGGCGGCGAACTGGGTAGCCGCCATGCTGGTCCCCGCCTGCCACCCCCGCAGCGTCTTCCCGGCGAGGAAGTACTCCTCGAGATTGCGCGACGCGAGGCGGCGCGAGCGGAAGCCCGCCCCTATCGCGTAGACGACGAAGGCGAGGACGATGAGGAGGTCGAGCACCCCTCAGCGCAGCTCCGCGGCCAGCCAGTCGACGAGCGTGCCGAGCACCTCGGAGAAGATCCGCTTCTCCGGGAGCCCCGTGTAGCCGGCCGGGTTCCCGCTCGCGTCGGGGAGGAAGGGGTGGTTCAATCCGGGGAAGACGCGCAGGGTGACGGAGGAGCCACGCGATCCGCGGCTCACCGGGACTTCTTCCCCGTCTGCAGCATCTCGAGCGTCTCCTCGATGCGTCGGCGGCGGGTGTCTTCCCGCTTCGCCTCCTCGATCCAGCTCACGTACTCCCGGCGGTGCGAGTACGACAGCTCTTCGAAGAATGTTGCGGCGTCCACCTTCGTCCTGAGGGCGGCTGCGAGATCGTCGGGCACCTCCACGACCCGCGGCTCGGTGTCCGCCTCGACCGTCACCCGTACAGTATCGCCCACTCCCTTGCCGATCCGTTCGCGGATCTCCTTGAGGACGCCCAGAACGTGATGCCGACCGCCCATGCGGGCGAGGGAGCCGCGGTAGGGGACGCCGTCGAACGTCGCCCGCACCTTTGGCCGTTTCGCGCCGAACACCTGCTCCACGTCGAAGGGGACGGTGACGAAGGCGCCGCCGCGGTCACCCTGCTCGATGGTGGCTGAGAAGGTCTGCTGCTGCCTCTGCTTCATGCCGCTGTCGCTGCGATATCGCGTTGCGGGTTTCGTGCGTAGACTCCTGCCCGCCAATGGGCGAGCGTGGCCAGAGGTCGCGTCGCTCGTGATCGCCAGACAAAGGATCAGGAATCGAGCTGCAAGGTTCGGTTCCCCAGCGGCTGCACTGGACGGTTGCTCGTCGTCAAGATGGAGCGCATCGCTTCGATCTGCGCTGCGGACATCTCGATCGGCTCGGACAGCACGATCCAGCGAACGCCTTCCGTGCACGGCGGCGTCGTGAGCGAGCCGGGGTAGCGGTAGCTGCTCCGCGCCTCCGGGAGCAGACGCTCCGCGTCTACGGTCACCGAGGGGACGTTGTTCTCCGCCCCGGCCGCCGCGGGGAGGTGATTCCACATGGGCGCGAACGCCGAGTTCTCGGTGCCCGCTCCCACCATCACTCCCACGACGGCCAATCCTCCCGCGGGTCCGCGGTGCACGAGGTGCATCTCCATGGGCAGCTCACCGCCGTCGATCCGGTGCTCGGAGGGAGTGTGGAAGTGGAACTGGAGCAGCTGGTAGGTCGTGTCTCCGAGAGTCACTGTGCTCCCCGGGGCGTACTCCACTTGCATGGTATGACCGTTGTTCACGATCCTGAGGGGCGATGGCTGATAGTCGAAGACCGGATCAGGGAGTTCCTCCCGCACCGGCTCCGCCAGGTCGATCGGCGACTGCCGGGTACCGGCGTCGCAGATGGCGAACTCGGGGCTCAACCGTCCCCACGCCTCGGGTCCGACCTCCCCGGCGTAGCCCCAGTGTACCTCGCCCTCGGTCTCCCCGGCGGGGGCGCTGTCGACTTGCCCGGTTTCGGGGGATCGGTCGGGGGTGGTACAGGCGCCGAGCAGGAAGAGCACAAGGAAGGGCAAGGTCGGCAGGGCGCTCGAGAGGACTTTCCGCACGGTGGATCTCCTGTTGGGAAGCTAGGATGGAGGTGGCGGCGGACTCGTCTCGGAAGATCCGTTCCGCTCGAGCGGCGCAAGGTGGTCGATCCGGGAAGTCGCCAGCCGCCACGCCGCCGCCACGGGTGCGGCGTCGCCGCGTTCGAGCGCCCAGGCAGCGTGGCGCGCGAGCAGGAGCAGCTCGAGCGAGCGCCCGAGGGTGAGCAGGAGGCGCTGGCCGGCCTCGTCCAGCTCCCCCGCTTCGTCGGCGCCGATCAGCTCGACGACCCGGAAGGTGAGGTGCAGCGCACCCTGGAACTCGGCGTCGAGCCCCGCCAGCGTGTCCACGTGCAGCGGCTGCTCGGCGAGCAGCCTGCCGAACGCCTCTCGCCTGCCCGCGTAGTCGCGCGCCAGCGCGATCCCCCGGCGCATCAGCGCGATCGCCGAGACCGCGTTCCAGGTGCGGGTCAGGTTCAGCATTGGCACGATGGCGCGCAC
>JBPCJG010000216.1:0-17579 GCA_051005515.1 Longimicrobiaceae bacterium | reverse complement strand
GGATCGCGGGCGCCGTCCAGATCCCTGCCGTGCCCGACGTTGATGTAGCCGGGACGGCCCAGGGCGGCGAGACCCAGACCCAGGACGGAGGTTCCGGATCCTCCGACGGCCAGCGAAAAGCTCCTCATGTGGTGGCCGGATTGCTCCGCGGGATAGTGAGCATACTGTACTCCCGTGTCTTCGTACCCGCTTCGGCTCGCGCGGCCCGCTGCCGTACGGAGACACGGGTCGCCACCGTCCGCAGCACCGGCCATTTCCTCGAGCCCGGCATATCATGCTCCTGGTCGATTCGCAGCAGGAAAGCCCGTTCGCGTCGATTCCGCGATGAGCGCGGAACAGATCGAAGGCGGCAGCAAGCCGTCGCGGTTTCGCCGCTTCCTCGACCGCTTCGGGGACAAGCCCTCGCACGAGAAGGTGGAGGAGGAGCTCGCCACCCTGGAGGAGCAGGCCCAGGCGCCGGCGCCTGACTACCGCGCGGCCGCACTGAACCGCGCCGGTGATCTGTGTTCACAGATTCACGACCGGGATCGCGCACTCCGCGATTACGGCCGCGCGATCGACTGCTATCTGGAAATGGGATACTACGACGTCGCCGCGTCCACCTGCCGCAAGATGATCGAGCAGGCGCCGGAAGTCGTCCGCGCGCGATGCACTCTCGCTTTCCTGTCGCTCGGCAGGGGCCTTCCGTTCCTGCCTTCGGATGGCGTTCTCACCGACGCCAGCCGGGAGATCGCGGACTACGTGGGTGCCGCCCGAAACGCGGGGCAGCACGCCCGGGCGATCAAGCGGCTGCGCTTGATGTCCGGCGTCACCGACAGCGCCGAGATCCGGGGGGTGATCGGCAAGCACCTGCTCGACCTCGGCGACGCCTCGGGAGCGGACCGCGTGCTGCAGGCCCTCAGCCTGGAGGAAGCCGGGCTGCAGTCGCCGGCGGGGGATCAGCGGGAGCGCTGGGCGCGGGTGCTGCGGCTCAGCATCGCCGATCAGCGGGACCCGGGGGCCGCACCCAGCCCGGAACTGGAAGGCTGAAGGAGTCGACGCGCGGGCGTTCAGCGTCGAGCGTCTCCCCCACGCGAGGCAGAGCGGTATGCATGTGAAGAGGGGCGCCCCGGGGGGCGCCCCTCTACCTCACGAACCGCCGGAGGTCTCAGTAGCCCTGCATGCCGCCGCCGCCCCCGCCTACGGGGGACACGTTCTCCGCGGCGGGCCCCTTCTCGCCCTGGACGATGTCGAACTCGACCTCATCGCCTTCGGCGAGGCTCTTGAAGCCGCTACCTTGGATGGCGGAGTAATGGACGAAGCAGTCCTTTTCGCCGTTGGCCGGGGTGATGAAGCCGAAGCCCTTGCTGTCGTTGAACCACTTGACGGTTCCGGTGGTGCGCATCGCGGTACTCCCTGAGAGTGGATGTGTCGGGGGTCCGGTCGCGCCGTACCGTCCGACCTGATTCGCAGGCGTTTAGAATTGCCCCCTGCGGCGGGCAGCCTTGCGGTCCTTGTGGCGCCGGCGCAGTGCAGCCTTGGCCTTTACCTTTTTCGCCTCGCTGGGCTTTTCGTAATAGCGCTTGCGACGCATGTCCTTGAAGAGACCGGACCGGATCATGCGGCGACGGAACTGCTTCAGCGCCCAATCGAGGCGGTCGTTCTCGCCCAACTGAATCTCTACCACTCGGATCACTCCCCTTCGTGAAATATTCGGAAACCGTGCAGACGCGGGCGAGGCTCGTCGCCTCGCCGCCGGTGGAAGTCGCCGCCGATGGCGCCGACTGACAGCCAACACGCAATATAGGCCGGATACCAGCTCCTGTCAAGGTAAACCGCCTCTGCGTCGGCAGGACCTCACCGCTCCCGTCCCGCGAAGCCCGCGCGGAGCGTGTCCGCCACCCTGCGCGCCGTCGCCGCCGCCTGTTCCACGGTTTCCCTGGCGCCCTCGGCGTAGGAGCGGCCCGCTTCGGAAACGTCGTCACTGAAGGGCTTCCCGGGTTCGCCGCGGCGCACGTACTCACCTCGCAGGATCCGATCGTATCCGCCGTCCTCGAACCAGGCACGCAATTCGGCCACCCGCATCACCGGAAAGGGGTGGTCGGCGCCGAGCACGTTGAGCACCTTGAAGACCTGGTCCGCCAGGTCACCGCCACGGCGGTACTCCTCCGCCTGCTGTAGAAACTCCGGCAGGCGCGTCTCGTCCGCCTGACCGCCGCCGGCCAGCTTCAGCAGCGTGCGCAGCCCGGCCTCCGGCTGCTGCGTCGCCAGAACGCCGGCGCGGTCCGCGGACAGCTCCGCCTTGCGGTACCACTCCGTGAGCGCGATCAGGACCGCGCGGGCGGCGAGCCCGACGATGGGGAAGCCCTGCTGGGCCAGACGCAGCAGCAGGACCATCATGGTGGTGTAGAGGACGTGCCCGCTCATCACGTGCCCGAGCTCGTGCCCCAGTACGAAGCGGAGCTCCTCGTCGTCGAGCAGGCGTACCATCCCGGAGTTGATGATGATGAAAGGGCGTTCCATCCCGTACGCACCGGCGTTCACCAGCGGCGTCTGGGTGACGTACAGCTCGTACTCCTCGGGCGCGTCGAGCGTCGTCGCCACCTCCTTGTAGAGGCGGTGCACACGGCCGAACTGGGTGGGCGAGACGCGCACCGCGTTCGCCTGAAAGGCCAATCGAATCGGCTTCTCGCCAAAAAATCCGAACAGGGTGCGCAGGACCCCGTCGAAGGCGGGGACGCGCCGGAGCGCGTTCAGGGCGAGACGGTCCGCCGGGTGCTCCCAGCTGCGGGAGTCGATCTGCGGCAGGGGTCTTGGCGCGGATGGGGAGCTGGACGACATGATCGGCGGGGTGTGGAAGGGATAAGCCGGCCCTACGGCGCGCCGCTACGGTTGTTTCGAGCGCCGTCGGATGCGGGGAACCTGGTGCCCCATCCTCTGGTACGCCAGTACGATACGAGAGCGCGGTCCCCGCGGCTTTCTCCCGAACCAGGGCAGTCCATGCGCTTTTCCGCTTCCCTTTTTCTGATCTTCGCCTGCGTCTTCGCCACGCCCCTGTCGGCCCGGGCGCAGACCATTCAGGGGACGTGGGTGCTGGACGCCGGCGCCAGCGACACGATGGAGGAGATCGTGGCCGATGGGCTGACCAAGGTGAACGCCGCCTACCGCCTCCCGATCATCCGCGGAGTCGCCGAGCGGCGTTTGCGCGAGACCAATGCGCCCTACCCCTGGATGCGCATCGAGGTGCTCGGCGACAGCGTCGAAGTCCGCAGCCCTTCGTGGACGCTCACCTCACCGCGCAACGGCAGCGTCGAAGACTGGCGGCCGGGGAACGGGGAGGGCATCGACGTGACCACCCGGATGGCAAAGGGCGAACTCGTCCAGACCTTTGAGGCACAGGATGGAAGCCGCGTCAACGACATTTCCCTGAGCGCCGGCGGGGACCTGCTCACGATGAAGGTCACCGTCGCGAGTCCCAAGTTGAGTGAGCCGCTGCACTACCGCCTGGTCTTTCGGCGCCGGGTGTGAGCGGGAAGAGGTGCTCTCGAGCGCTCGTCGGCGGAAACCTCTCCGGCTCGCTCGGGTACGCCGATTGTCCAAAACTCCGTCGGCGGATTCGCCGATCCATCACCCTTCCCTGAACCTTTCGGAATCGTCATGACGCTCGACCGAGCCCTCCTCGCCGTACCCGCCCTCGCCGCGTGTCTCGCGGCGGCCGCACCCGCCGCGGCACAGATCAGGATCAGCGGGACCTTTGTGCGTGACGCGTCCGCCGGCGCCGACATGAAGGAGGTGATGGACGACGCGGTCGGCAAGGTCAAGAACCCGCTCGGCCGCCTCTTCACCGGAGTCTCGAGGAACCGCCTCAGGGACGTGATCGCGCCGTACGCCTGGATCCAGATCGCCCCCGGTGCGAACGGGTCCGCCCACGTCCGCACCGATCGTTGGGGCAAGGCGGTGCTCGGCGGTTCAGTCGAAACGTGGGACCGCACGGAGATGGCTGTGGTTCCCGCGGGGAACACGCCCGACGACGACCACGACATCGTCCGCGTGACCACGTCGAGGCAGCAGAACGGGGCCATCAAGCAGACGTTCAAAGCCGAGGACGGCAGCCGCACCAACGTCTACAAGCTGAGTCCCGACGGGAACACGCTGACCATGGACGTGACCATCGAGAGCGGCCAACTCAGCGGGCCGCTGAACTACTCGCTGGTGTACAAGCGCAACGCGAACTGACTGGCCCGCTCGACGACGCGAAGGGGCACGAGCCGCGGCTCGCGCCCCTTCGCACACTGCGTAGCTGCGTTTCCTT
This sequence comes from Longimicrobiaceae bacterium, assembly GCA_051005515.1. Lineage (GTDB taxonomy): Bacteria > Gemmatimonadota > Gemmatimonadetes > Longimicrobiales > Longimicrobiaceae > JBPCJG01. The sequence continues at coordinate 13,288 of JBPCJG010000216.1, read as the reverse complement.
CGGCTCCGGCTTGCGTATAGGCCTTTCGTGAAGCTGCACACGCTGCGTGCCCGTCAGACGCTGCCGATCTCCGTCGAAGCAGCGTGGGAGTTCTTTTCGGATCCGCGCAACCTCGAGCGGATCACCCCGCCGTCCATGGGGTTCGAGGTGCGCTCGGAGCTGCCGCCGACGATGCACGCCGGGATGATCGTGACCTACCGGGTGCGCCCCCTGCTCGGCGTTCCGGTGAATTGGGTGACGGAGATCACGCACGTAGACGAACCGGTGTTCTTTGTGGACGAGCAGCGCTTCGGTCCGTATCGCTTCTGGCACCACCAGCATCGTTTCGTGCCGGTTTCCGGAGGCACGGAGGTCAGCGACCTGGTGCACTACGCCCTTCCCCCGCTGCCCGGCGCAGGGATCGCCCGGCGTCTGCTCGTCGGACCTCGGCTGCACGAAATCTTTCGGCACCGTCGCGAAGTCTTGAGCCATCACTTCGGCACGCTCGAGTGAACCGCATCACGCCCGCCTCCGGATGACTTCTGCACCTCGTCTGCGCTACGCCGCTCCCCTGCTCGTGGCCTGGTTCGGCGCGTGCGCACCCTCGCGAGTGCCCCCGCCCGCGGCGCCCGCTCCCGTCGCCGCTCCGGCTCCCGAGCCCGAACCGGGAGTCTCGGCCGACCGCCACGACGCCTTTCCCTACACCGTCCCCGACGATCTGCTGGGTGACGCGCCGTACGACCTGCCGATCGAGGCCAACGGACGGGTGCGGCAGGAGGTGCAGTTCCTGGTGCTCGAGCGCAGCGAGGTGATCGGCCGCTGGATCGAACGGGGGGACCGCTTTGCGCCCTTCATCCAGCGGGTGCTGACCAGCTACGGGCTGCCGGGTGATCTTTTCCACCTGGCGATGATCGAGAGTGGGTTCGTTTCCACGGCTCGGAGCCGCAGCGGCGCCGTAGGACTCTGGCAGTTCATGCCGGCGACGGGGCGCGGGATGGGACTCAGGATCGACACCCTGGTGGACGAGCGGATGGATCCGGTGCGTTCCACCGTAGCGGCGGCGCGGCACCTCCGCGGCCTCTACGGGGGCTTCGGCGACTGGGCACTCGCCGCGGCGGCTTACAACGCCGGCGCGGGCCGGATATCGCGCGGGATGCGGGGCTTCGGTGCCCGCGACTTCTGGTCGCTGGCGGCGCGCGGCGACCTCACCGCCGAAACCCGCAACTACGTGCCGCGCCTTTACGCCGCCACCATCATCGCCCGCAGCCGGCAGCGCTTCGGCTTTCCCGCGCCCGCGGGACCGGTGTCTCCCTTCGACTTCGACAGCGTCGAGGTGGACCTCGCCACGCCCCTCGCGGAGCTGGCGCGGATCGGCACCGTCGAGGAGGCCGACCTGATCGGGCTCAACCCGCACCTGCTGCGGGCAACGACGCCGCCGGGGCGGTACTGGGTCTGGGTGCCCGCGGGGAGCGGCCCGCGGGTTCAGGCGGCCTACCTGCGCTCCGACTTTCGCAGCGCGGGAGGCATCGCGCGCTACCGGCTGCGGCCGGGGGAGGATCTGCTTACCGTCGCCGACCTCGCCGGGATCACGCCCGAGCGGATGCGGGAATTGAATCCTCAGCTCGTCGGCGGAGGCGTCGCGCCGGGCGTCCCGATCTGGATGCCGGCACGCGCGGCGGAGCGTCTCGCCGCCCGCCCGGTGGCGGCGTCGCCCGTGGCGGCTGCGACTCCGCCGGTCCCGCGACAGCCGCCACGGGCCATTCCTGCGGCATGGGCCGCCCCGCGTCCTCCCCCCGCGGCTCGCACCCACACGGTGAGCGAGGGCGAGACCCTGTGGGGGATCGCCCGGGAGTACCGGATTTCCCTGGACGCCCTGCGGCTGGAGAACGGCCTCCCGGTGGATACCGTGCGCGCCGGCAGGGTGCTGAGCATTCCCTGAACGGCCACCGTTCGTCGGGATCTCTCCAGCGGCTGCTTCCGCCCCACCTGTCGGGGCCTTGCCATCCCCTGTATGGCAGGACAGACTATGGGTTCCTCGAACCCGAGAGTCGTGATGGCGGAAGGGGGCGGTGATCGCCGCGATGAAGACCGTCGCCGAAAGGATCGGCGACGCACCGACCGGCGCACGCCGACGCCGCTCTGGCGGCGGCCGTGGGCGCTGGTCGCCTACGGCGTCGCGGGCGCTTTGCTCGCGGTGCTCCTCTTCCGCGGCTTCGGCGGCGACGAAGACGGAGCGGCTCCCGCCGGCAAGCTGGTCGACGTTCCCGTCATCCCGGTAGCCGACACGCTGACCCCCCGAGCCGACCGGAACGCGCCGCCCGTGGAAGCGCGCGAGCCGGCGGACTTCGAGCGGCTCACGCTCGAAGGCCAGCAGATGGTGGGCAGACGGGTCCACACCGTGTTGTCCTGCGCGCCTCCCGCCCCCATCGCCCTCAGCAAGGTGAGCAGCGTCCCCCCCGTGATCGCGCAGCTCACCACCCCGCAAGCGCGCGTCCTCGCCGCCGATTGCAAGTGGGGGCGGGGCGACGCTGCCTCCCGTCCGGACTTTCTGCTCCTCGTTCCCCCCTCGTTGGCGGAAGACTTCGCCGGGGCACCGGTGGCCGCGGGTGACTTCGTGGCGCGCCGCCGCCTGAACGCGGAGGTGGAGTGGATCGGTCGCTCCGACGCCCTCGCCCTGCGCACGGCTGGTGTGCTCCGGGCCGTTTCGCCGACGCCGTGATCCCGCTGCGGCGCAGGTCGCTCCGGCTCCTCCTCCGGGTCGCGCTGCTGCCGGCGTTCCCCGCCGCCCTCGCCGCGCAGGCGGGCGGAGACGCTGCTCTGCTCCGCCAGGCGGAGCGCATCCATCGGGAGGCGCCGCTGGTCGACGGCCACAACGACCTCCCCTGGGAGATCCGCGAGCAGGCGGGGAGCGATCTGGCGCGCATGGATCCGCGCGGGCCCCTCCCCGAGCGGCACACCGACATTCCGCGGCTGCGGAGCGGCGGCGTCGGCGGCGTCTTCTGGGCGGCGTACGTGCCGGTCACCGCCATCGGCAACGGCGCCGCGCGGCTGGCGCTGGAGCAGATCGACCTGATCGCCAGGATGACGGCGCTTTCGCCCGAGCTGGAGCCCGCCACTACGGCAGCCGACGTAGAGCGCATCCACCGGCGCGGCCGGATCGCCTCGCTGGTGGGGATCGAGGGGGGCCACGCCCTTGAGAACTCGCTCGGCACGCTGCGGCAGTTCCACGCGCTGGGCGTTCGCTACCTCACGCTCACGCACGCGAACACCCTCGGCTGGGCAGACGCCGCCACCGACAGCGCGCGGCACGGCGGGCTCACGCGCTTCGGCAAGGAGGTGGTGCGGGAGATGAACCGCCTCGGGATGATGGTGGATCTGTCACACGTTTCCGACGAGACCATGCGCGACGCGATCCGCGTTTCCGAGTCGCCGGTGATCTTTTCGCACTCGTCGGCGCGCGCGCTCGCCGACCACCCGCGCAACGTCCCGGACGACGTGCTCCGGCTGGTGGCGCGCAACGGCGGGGTGGTGATGATCAACTTCTTTTCCGGCTTCACCGATCCCCAGGCGGCGCGGGAGATGAAAGGGATGTTCGACGTGCAGCGTGGCTTTCGCGAGCAATTCCCCGACGACGAGGTGGCTGCCGACAGCGCCTACGACGCCTGGCGGGAAGCGCACCCGATCCCGCAGGGTACGATCGCGACGATCGCCGATCACATCGACCACGTGCGCGCGGTCGCGGGCGTCGACCACGTGGGGCTGGGCTCGGACTTCGACGGCGTGAGCGTGCTTCCCGAAGGGCTGGAAGACGTGTCCAGGTATCCGTACCTGACGGCGGAGCTGCTCCGGCGGGGCTACTCCGAGGCCGACGTCAAGCAGGTGATCGGCGGCAACCTGCTGCGGGTCATGCGCGAGAACGAACAGGTCGCCGCGCGGCTGCAGCGCGAGCGACCGGCTTCGACGGCCACGATGGAGCAGCTCGACGGAGCGGCGCCGACGCGCTGAGCGCCCTCAGCTCACCCGGTCACTCGCTCGCCGCACCCGGCGGCGATCCAGGCGAGCTCCAGCCGCCGTGCCATTTCCCGGTCTCCCATCTGCGCGATGGAGATCTCCGCCGTTTCCGCACTGTTCCACTGGATGGCGGTGAGGATGGCTTCGGCGTCCGGATCGTCCGCGGGGCGGAAGCCGAGCTTGGCGCCGAGCCGCAGGTGGGCTCCGCGGAAGGGCACGGCGACGGGCAGCCAGGCACGGCCGTTCGGGTCGAGCACTTCTCGCATCTTCGAGTTTGGTTCGGAAGGAGAGGAGCGGATCAGTTCCCATTCAACGCGGCGAGGAGCGCGTCGCCGAGCGCTTCGCTCTGCCAGGCGCGTACGCCTTCCACCGCGCCGAGCTCTTCGAGCGTGCGCGGCTCCGCGCGGGCGACCTCCGCGAGCAGCGAGCGGGGCATCAGGAAGCCGGGGTCCAGGTCCAGCTCCCCGGCCCGCTTGGAGCGGGCGCGGCGCAGCGCCTCGATCCGGCTCTCCAGCTCCAGATCCCGCTCCGCCCGGGGGTGGCGCGGAAAGCGGGGAAGGTCCTGCTCCGGCACCGCGAGCCCGCGGGCGATCGCGGCGAGCACGTCGCCTCCGCGGCGATCGGCCAGCTTGGGCGAGAAGCCCCGCAACGAGCGGAGAGCGTCCACGGTTCTGGGCGGCTGCGCGCTGAGCGCCAGCAGCGCCTCGTTGCCGACGACGCGAAAGCTGGCGACGTCCCGCTCTTCCGCGACCGTCTCGCGCCACCCCACCAGCTCGCGGAGGATCGCGAGGCCGCGCGGCGGCAGGTCGCGGGCTCCCTTGATGCGGAGGAAGGCTTCCAGCCGGTCCTCGTCCACGCTCCAGCGGGTGTCCTCCCGCAGTCGGAACTCCTCCTGTGCCCACGCGAGCCGCCCCCGCTCCCGCAATTCCTCCTCCAGGCGATCGCGGAGGGGGATCAGGTACGCGGTGTCGGTGGCGGCGTATTCCAGCATCCCCTCGGGCAGCGGCCGTTCCGCCCAGTCGGCGCGCTGGAACTCCTTGGCCAGGTGGACGTCCAGGTATTCCGCGACCACGTTGCCGAGTCCCAGCGACCGCGCTCCCAGGAAGGCAGCCGCGAGCTGGGTGTCCCAGAGCCCTCGCACCCGGGCGTCCAGGTCACGGTCCAGGATGCGCAGGTCGTAATCGGCGTCGTGGAAGACGATCTCGATTTCGGGGTCCGCCAGCAGGGCGGTGACGGGCTCCAGATCCGCGAGCGCGAAGGGATCGATCAGGTAGTTCGTCTCGGGTCCCGAAATCTGCAGCAGACTCAGGCGGTCGAGGTAGCGGTGGTACCCGGCCGCCTCGGTGTCGACCGCCAGCACGCGCCGGTCGCGGAGGCGTGCGACGGCCGCATCGAGTGTGCTCGGGGTGTCGATGTAGGTGTATTCCATCCTGCCAGGGTCGAAGGTGCGGCAACATCGCGGCGGTAGCTCCCTGCCGCAAGGCGGATGGCGGGATTGCAGGCCGGCGCGGCGCGACGGTAGCTTGGCCGCGTGACCTCCATCCCCCCGGACGTGCTCGTGCTCGGCGGCCCCGTCCACGCCGTCGTCGGTCGGGAGCCGGTGTCGGCGCTGCTCCTGCGCGGCGGCCGCGTCATCGTCGCGGGGAGCGAAGCGGAGGCGCGGGCCGCGGCGCGGCCCGCCGCGAGGTCCGAGCCGCTCGACGGGGCGACGGTCACGCCCGGCCTGGTCGACGCCCACATCCACCCGGTTTCGTGGGCGCTCGCGCGCCGCCGCGTGGAGTTGAGCGGGGCGAGGACCCTCGACGCCGGCCTGCGATTGCTCGCCGGGGCGGCCTCCGGCGACGGCTGGCTGCGGGGCGGCGGGTGGAGCATGCAGCGCTGGGGCGGATTCCCCGGCCGGGGCGCGCTCGATGCGGCGGTCCCGGAGCGTCCCGCAGTCCTCGACAGCGCGGATCTGCACGCGTTCTGGGTCAATTCCCGCGCGCTCGAGCGCTGCGGCATCGGCCGCGACACGCCGGATCCTCCCGGCGGACGCATCGTGCGCGACGCTGCCGGCGAGCCGACGGGGGTGCTGCTGGAAGACGCGAAGCGGCTGGTGGAGCCGCACCTGCCGGAGCCGGACAGCGCCGAGGTGGACGGGGCACTCCGCGACGCGCAGGCGCAACTCCACCGCTGGGGCGTCACCGGCATGCACTCGGTCGAGGCCGACGGCCTCGGGACGCTGAGCCGCTTTCATGAAGAAGGAAAGCTCCGGCTGCGGGTGCTGCAGACCATTCCGCTGCCGCGTCTCGAGGCGGCGACGGAGGTGGGGCTGCGCAGCGGCTTCGGCGGCGACTTCCTCCGCATCGGCGGCGTCAAGATGTTCCTGGACGGCACGCTCGGCTCGCGCACCGCGCTGCTGCGGGAGCCGTACGAGGGCTTCGACCGTGATTGTGGCACCGAACTGCTTACACCAGCGGACTTCCGCGAAGCCGTCGAGAGCGCGGCGGCGGCGGGGCTCGCCGCCACCGTCCACGCGATCGGCGACGCCGCCGTGGCGCGAGCGCTGGAAACACTCGCCGCCGTCCCGCCGCCTGCCGCGCTGCCGCACCGCATCGAGCACCTGCAGCTCTGTCCCCCGGAATTGTGGGACGCGGCGGCGGCGGCGGGGATCGTCGCGTCGCTGCAGCCGGTCCACCTGCGCACCGACATCCGCCCGGCGGGGGAGGCGTGGGGGAGCGAACGGGGGCGCGGCGCCTACGCCTTCGCGCCGCTGGCGCGGGCGGGCACCACGCTCGCCTTCGGGTCGGACGCGCCGGTCGAGACGCCCGACCCGCGCGAGGGATGCTTCGCCGCGGTCCGGCGCATCCCCCGCGACCAACCCTCCGCGGCGGAGTGGTTTCCGGAGAACGCCCTTTCCGCTGCGGAGGCACTGCGCGCCTACACGGAGGGGCCCGCGCGCGCGGCCGGTCTCGCCGGTCGCACCGGCAAGCTGCTCCCCGGCTGCGACGCAGACCTGGTGGCGTGGGACCGCGATCCGCTGCGCTGCCCGCCGGAGGAGCTGCTGGAGATGCGCTGCCTGCTCACCCTCGTAGCCGGCGAAGCCGTGTACCGGGAGGGAGATTGAACGGCGAGCTGGAGCGCGCCGCGGACCTGCTGCGGACGGCGCGACGGGTGGTGGTCTCCACAGGGGCGGGCGTATCAAAGGAAAGTGGCATCCCGACCTTCCGGGACGCGCTCCAAGGGCTCTGGGCCCGCTACGATCCGCAGGAGCTGGCCACCGAAGCGGGCTTCCGCGCCGATCCCCGCCGGGTGTGGAGCTGGTACGCCGAGCGGCGCCGGCAGATCGAGCGCTGCCAACCGCACGCCGGCCACCGGGCGCTCGCGCGGCTCGCGACCTTGGTCCCCGAGCTGGTGCTGATCACGCAGAACATCGACGGGCTGCACGCGCGGGCGGGGTCGCCGGACGTGGTCGAGCTGCACGGCAACATCACCCGCGCCAAATGTCTGGACCGCGGCCACCCCCTGACCGGCGCCGTTCCGGAGAGCGAGCAGCCGCCGCCGTGCCCCGCCTGCGGCTCCCCGCTCCGCCCCGACGTCGTCTGGTTCGGGGAAATGCTCCCCGAAGCCGCCGTCGAACGCGCCTGGCGCGTCGCCGGAAGGTGCGACCTGATGCTCGTGGTCGGCACCTCCGGCACCGTGTGGCCGGCGGCGGAGCTCCCGCACCTGGCGCGGGAGGCAGGGGCACCGGTCGTCGAGATCAATCCCGAAGCCAGCGAGTTGACGCCCTTCGTCGACGTCTTCGTGGCCGCCCCCGCGGGGCAGGCGCTGCCGCGGCTGGTCGCACTGCTTTCCGCCGCAACCCGCACGTGAGCCCGCGCCGGGGGTTGCCCCGCGGCGCATCGGGCGGGCACCTTGTCCCCCGGGCGCGATCGCCTCGGGCTCGCTCCCTTTCCGTCCCGCTCGCCGTTCGACTCCCGGCATGAAGCGTCGCACCAAGATCGTCTGCACCCTCGGTCCCTCGTCGTCGTCGCCGGAAAGGATCGCCTCGCTGATCGCGTCCGGAATGGACGTGGCGCGCGTCAACTTCTCCCACGGCGACCATCCGACCCACGAGCGCACCATCCGCTACGTTCGCGAGGCGGCGGCTGAGGCGGACCAGCCGGTGGCGGTGCTGGCCGATCTGCAGGGACCCAAGATCCGGGTCGGCGCCCTGCCACGCCCCGTCGAACTGGAGACGGGGGACAGCATCGTCTTCGCGCCCGAAGGGGAGCAGCGTGGCGGCGAGCTGCCGACCACCTACGGCGCCCTGGCGACCGACGTGGAGGTGGGCGACGTGGTGCTCCTGGCCGACGGCCTGATGGAGCTGATCGTGGAGGACATCCGCGAGCGGCGGGTGCGGATGCGGGTGATCCACGGCGGCACCCTCGGCTCGCACAAGGGGATCAACCTGCCCGGCGTACGGGTCAGCATCGCTTCACTGCTCGAAAAGGACCTGCGCGACCTGCGCTTCGCGCTCGAGCAGGGGGTCGATTACGTGGGCCTGTCCTTCGTCCGGGAAGCGGAGGACGTCCACCAGCTCGCGAGCCGCATCCCCGCCGGCGGACCGCTGATCGTCGTCAAGATCGAGAAAGGCCTCGCCCTCAACAACCTGAAGCCGATCCTGGAAGCGTCCGCCGCGGCGATGGTCGCCCGCGGAGACCTTGGCGTGGAGTTGCCCTTCGAGCAGGTTCCGCTCGCGCAGAAGCGGATGATCCAGCTCGCCAACATCTACAGCCGTCCGGTGATCACGGCCACGCAGATGCTGGAGTCGATGATCGAAAACCCGCGTCCCACGCGGGCGGAAGCGTCGGACGTGGCCAACGCGATCATCGACGGCACCGACGCGGTAATGCTCTCCGCCGAGACCGCTACCGGCAAGTTTCCCATGGAGGCGGTCAAGTCGATGGTGCGCATCGCGCAGGAAATCGAGGACTCACACATTCTCGAGAGCGGCCCGCACTACGACATCCCCATCGCTCCGAGGGACGACGGCTTCACCCCCACCGAGCGCGCCATCGCCGGCGCGACGGTGGAGGCCGTGCGGCGGCTCGACGCGCCGCTGATCGTCACCTTTACGCGCAGCGGCTTCACCGCCCGCGTCGTCTCTTCCTTCCGTCCCCCGGTGCCGATCCTGGCGATCTCCGACGCGCCGCGCACCTACAATCAGCTCGCCCTGGTGTGGGGGGTGGTCCCGGTGCTCTGCGATCCCGAGCCGAGCTTCGAGGCGATGCTCGCCTGCGCTCGGCGCAGCGCCGTCGAGCGGGGGCTGGCGAAACCGGGAGATCGGGTAGTGGTGACGGCCGGGCTGCCGATGAACGTGCCGGGAACCACCAACTTCCTGCGCGTGGAGGTGGTCTGATCCGTCCCCGCGGGAGCCCGTCTTTTCCTGGCGTTTCGACGGGCGGGTGAAGCTCCGCTTCCTGGGGACGGGGACGTCGTTCGGGATTCCCGTAGCGGGGTGCGGGTGCGCCACCTGCACCTCCGGCGACGCGCGCGACCGCCGCACGCGTCACGGCGCGCTGCTGGAGGACGGCGGCAGGACGCTGCTGATCGATACGCCGCCGGAGCTCCGGCTGCAGCTCGTGGCCGCGGGCGTCGGCCGCGTCGACGCCGTCTGGTACACCCACTGCCACGCCGACCACACCCACGGGGTGGACGATCTGCGGGTCTTTTCCGTCCGGCGGAGCGCCGCGCTCCCGGTGTACGCGGGACGCGTCTGCGCCGAGGTCCTGCGCAGCCGCTTCGACTACGTCTTCGACCCGACGGTGCGGCCGCTCGAAGGGACCACCAAGCCCGACGCGGAGCTGCACATCCTGGAGCCGCTGCGCGGAGTGGAAGTGGCCGGGATGCGTCTGCTCCCCCTGCCGGCTCCCCACGGAGCGGTCGAAACTCTCGGCTTTCGCACCGGTGACCTGGGCTACATCACCGACGCGAAGCGCCTTCCGGACGCCACCCGGGCGGCGTTGTCGGGGGTGCGCGTGCTGGTCCTGAACGCGCTCTGGTACGGCCGTCCCCACCCTACACACTTCAATGTGGAGGAGGCGGTCGCGGAGGCGGCGCGGATCGGCGCGGAGCGGACCTACCTGACCCACCTCAGCCACCAGGTCCGGCATGCGGAGCTGGAACGCGACCTGCCGGCGGGCGTCTTTCCTGCGTACGACGGGTTGGTCACCGAAATCTGAGCTCCCCCGAACTCCATCCGCGCCATGCCGGACCGCCTCACGCTCGACTACAACAACATGCTGGAGCCGCGTCTCGGCGGCGGGCGCGGCATCGCCCCGGAGCGGTTGGCGGAGATGGCGGAGCGCTTCCGCGAGGCGCAGGCGGACACGCGCCGGAGGCGGGACGCGGGCGAGCTGGGCTTCCACGCGCTGACGGAGGCCGGCTCCACGGTGGACGAGATCGAGGCGTTCGCGAACGGGGCGGGGCAGGTCTTCGAGGAGGTGGTCGTACTCGGGATCGGCGGCTCCGCCCTGGGGACCATCGCGCTGCGGACGGCGCTGCTGGATCCGTTCTGGAACGAGCTGACCAGCGAGCAGCGAGACTTCTTTCCGCGGCTCCACGTACTCGACAACGTCGATCCCGCCACGCTGGCGCCGTTTCTCGAGCGCCTGGAGCTGCGCAAGGCGCTCTTCGTAGTCGTTTCCAAGTCGGGGAGCACGGCGGAGACCATGTCGCAGTATCTGATCGTCCGCGAGCGGCTGGAGGCGGAGCTGGCGGACCAGTACCGCGGCCACCTGCTCTTCGTCACCGACCCCGAGAAAGGGGTATTGCGTAAGCTGGCGCAGGAGGAGCAGATCGGCACCGTCCCCGTTCCTCCCTCGGTCGGTGGGCGCTTCTCGGTGCTCTCCGCGGTGGGGCTCCTGCCGGCGGCGCTGGTGGGCGTCCCCATCCGCCAGCTGTTGGAAGGCGCGCGGGCAATGCAGGAACGCTGCACCGCGGACGACCTGCGGGAGAACCCGGCCGGGCTATACGCGGTGCTCCAGTACCTGGCAGCCACAGAGGCCGGCGCGCCGATCCAGGTGATGATGCCTTACTCGGACCGGCTCCGCGACGTGGCCGACTGGTTCCGCCAGCTCTGGGCGGAAAGTCTCGGCAAGCGCTTGAACCGGGCCGGGGAGGAGGTCTTCGTCGGGCCCACGCCGGTCAAAGCGCTCGGCGCCACCGACCAGCACTCGCAGGCGCAGCTCTACATGGAGGGGCCATTCGACAAGACCATCACCCTGCTGGTAGAGCGCGAGGCGGGGGTCGACGTGCAGATCCCCCCCGTCTATCCGGACGTGCCGGAGCTCGCTTATCTCGGCGACCACTCGCTCGGCGAGCTGCTGCGTACCGAGATGTCGGCTACCGAGGCCGCGCTGACCCGGCGCGGAAGGATGAACATGCGCATCGAGATTCCGCGGGTGGACGCGGCCTCGCTCGGCGCGCTCTTCTTCATGCTCGAGGCGGCGGTCGTCTACTCCGGTTTCCTCTACGGCATCGACCCGCTCGACCAGCCCGGGGTCGAGCTGGGCAAGCAACTCACCTACGCGATGATGGGGAGGAGCGGCTTCGGGGAGCAGCGCGACAAGATGGAAACCCGTGAAGCGCCGGAGGAGCGGTGGATCGTCTCCTGAGCCCCCGCTGCCGCACAGGAACCGCGCTTCCGCGCTCCGGGTACGATCTCGCGGTCTGACTTCAACCTGGATGATGCGATGGAACGTTTGAAAGTGGTGGGTCTGATGACCCTGCTCACCGTGATGCTGGTGGGGCTTGGGGGCTACGTCGGTGGCAACAGCGGTGCGCTGATGTTCTTTTTGTTCTCGCTCGCCATGAACTTCGGGATGTACTGGTTCAGCGACAGGATCGTGCTGAGGCAGTATCGTGCGCACATCGTCATGCCCGGCGAGGAGGGCGGCCGCTTCGACGCCCTCTACGAGATGGTGGACCGGCTGCGCCAGCGCGCCGACCTGCCGATGCCGACGGTGGCGGTCTCGGAGCAGCCGCAGCCCAACGCCTTCGCGACCGGCAGGAACCCGAAGCACGCCGTGGTGTGCGTGACGCGGGGGATGTGGGAGCTGGTGGGGCGCGGGCAGATGGAGCCGGAGGAACTCGAGGCCGTGCTCGCCCACGAACTCGGCCATGTCGAGGACCGGCACATGCTGGTGGGGACCATCGCCGCGAGCATGGCCGGCGCGGTGATGATCATCGGCAGGATGCTCCAGTTCGGTGCCATCTTCGGCGGCGGTGGGGGCGATCGCGACGGCAACAACCCGCTGGCGCTCCTCGCGCTCGCGATCCTCGCACCCATCGCCGCGATGGTGATCAAGATGACGATCTCGCGACGCAACGAGTTCGAAGCTGACGCGAGCGGCGCGCGCATCTCCGGCAAGCCGCTCGCGCTCGCGAGCGCGCTGCAGAAGATCGAGCAGGTGGCCCAGGCCCATCCGATGCAGGTGTCGCCCTCGGCAGCGCACCTCGCCATCATCAACCCGCTCGCCGGCGTCGGCGGGATCGCGAGCCTCTTCCGCAGCCATCCGCCGACGGAAGAACGGGTAGCCCGGCTGCGGCAGCTCGCGGAGCAGCAGGAGGTGGTGCGGCTGCAGGGGTGAGCGGCGCGGCAGGGCAGTACACAGATCGCTTTCTCGTAGTCCTCAACCCGGCCGCCGGCCGGGGCGATCCCGCGCGAATGCGCCGCCAGTTGGGCGGCGCATTCGCCGCTCGGGGGGCTGCCTTCGATCTGGTGGAGACGGGCGGCGCCGGTGACGCGGAGCGTCACGCGCGCCGCGCGGCGGAGCTGGGGTACCGTGCCATCGCGAAGCGAGGTGCCGGCGGCGATCATCCCCTGCGGCACCGGCGACCAGATCGCGCAGAACCTGGGGATCGGCCGCGACTTCGAGGGCGCCGTCGAAGTCGCCGTGAACGGGGTAGCGGCGCCCATGGATCTCGGCCGCCTCGATGACGGCCGCTACTTCGCGCTCACCGCGGGGGCGGGGTGGGATGCGGAGGTGATGAGCTACGCCACCCGCGATCTCAAGGACCGCTACGGCTTCATCGCGTATCTCTATGCGGCGCTGCGCAAGACGCTGGCGCTCCCCTCTGCCCGCTACCGCATCACCGCCGACGGAGAAGCGCTCGAAGTGGACGCGGCGATGGTGATGGTCGCCAACGTGGGGCAGATCTTTCACGATCTCTTCCCGGTGGACTTCTGGGTGGGACCCGGGGTTTCCTTCGACGACGGGCTGCTCGACGTCTGCATCTACGCCCCCCGCCATCTCCCCGATGTCGCCGCGATGCT
>JBPCJG010000215.1:0-5889 GCA_051005515.1 Longimicrobiaceae bacterium | reverse complement strand
GCGCGGGCCCGCTGCACCGGTCGCCGGCGAGGATGCGAAGGAAGGCATTCGCGCCGCCGCGGCTGCGCCGGCCTCGGGCAGGAAGCGCGACAGGTTGCCGGCGCGATCCAGCAGGACGACGCCGAACGCCGCCACCCCCGCCACGGCGGGGTCACGGGCGGCGATTTCGCCCGTCCAGGCGTCGGCGCCGATCTCCGGCACCGAGAACGCCCAAACGCGGATCACGTTGCCGTCGGGGCCGAGTCCCACCAGCCAGGCGGCGGTGACGTCGCGCTCGCGGTCGGTGACGTCGAACTCCGCTTCCACGCTGTCGCTCCCTACCCGCTCCACCCGGACGGTTTCCAGTAGAGGAGCATTCGGTCCCGGTTGCAGCTCGAGCGCGGCGGTTCTGCTGGTCCGGTTCCCGGCGTCGTCCGTGAGCTGAACCCGCATCTTCTTCGCTTTCCCCGCTCGCCGGGCGTGCACGTCCAGCACGAACTCCGCCTCGCCGAAGGTCCCCGGCTGAACGGTGGAGGCGAGGGTCTGGTCTGCGTCGTCCAGGATCGTCACCTCGGCGCGGGCCAGGTCGCGTTGGGCGTCCGTGGCGGCGATCCGGATCACCATGTACGACGGCTCCGTCTCCGTTCCCGTCGTGGTGACTGCCGCATCGAGCGAGCGGATCGTCGGAGCGTTCCCACCGATCACCCGGACGCGCGCCTGGTCGGCGAGAGCTCCCGCCGCGACGCTCACCCGGGCCTGGCCGTAGCCGGGCGCCGTCACCACCCCGCTTGCCGAAACGGCGATCCGCTGGGGCGCGCTGCTCGTCCAGGTCAGCTCCGCAGCCGCGACCGGGTTGCCGCGGGCGTCGAGTGCATCCACCGCCAACTCGAGCGACTGCCCTTTTCCGGGGATGGAAAAGAGCGTGTCGGCCAGGGCCAGCGAGGCGACCGCCTGTGACACCTGGATCGACGCCTCGCCGGAAACGCCCTCCAGCTCCGCGCGCACCGTGGCGCTGCCGTTCCGCTTGGCCGTGACGATCCCCGTGTCGTCCACGCCCACCACCTCGGCGTCGGAGCTGCTCCAGCGGAACGCCCGCGGGTCCAGCAGCTCGCCGCCCGCGGAGCGGACCTCCACGCGGGTGGTATCCCCCAGGCTCACCAGCACGGCGGTGCCGGCGGTGAGCGAGATCGCTTCGATGCCGGAAGGAGGAGTGACGGGTTCACCTTCCGGTCCGAACGCGTTGGCGCCATCGCAGGCGCCGCCGAGGAGCAGCAGAAAGCAACCCGCGCGGAGGCGGATAGAGGGTGTCACGGTCATGGCTGCGGAAGTGGCCGGTCCGGTTCGGGTCTTTGGATCGTCTCGTTGGCAGCCCTCCTGCAGCAAGGTGCGTACGTCGGTTCGCCGATTTCCCGGAACCCCGCTCGTCATGCGACAATCACCCATCGCCTGCCGCCACAACCCCCAGAAAGCGGACCGGCCGGCTCCGGCATTCTGCACTCGATCGTCGCAGCACGCCCGGGTGCGGCAGACACGGGCATTCCGCTCCCGCGTAAGGGCATGACCGGAGTGGACGCACGGGCGGCGGCGACCCGGGTGTTCGCCTCGTTCGACACCTTTTACGCGGAATTTCGCGCCGTGACCGGGCGCGCCTCCGGCCGCTTCGCACGCAGGGAGTGGCGGCAGGCGCAGCAGGACGCGCGCGAGCGGCTCGCGATCTATCCCCGTGGTGTGGCGGAGACCGTGGCGGAGGTGAAAGCGCTCCTCGGTCCGCACCCCGAGCCGGCGACGGGCACGGCCGTCAAGCGGGCCTACGAGGGGTTGCTCGAGGGAAAGGCGGGGAGCGAACTGCGGAGAACCTTTTTCAACTCCGCGATGCGGCGCGTCTTCGACGTGGTGGGCGTCGATCCCCGCGTCGAGTACCTCGCGGCCGAATGTCTCGAGGAGGCGGAGGTCGAGGCCGAGCCGGCTCTGCGGGCGTATCCGACCGAGGAGATCACCCCGACGGGTCTACGAGCGGTGCTGGACGACCTGCCGCTGGCGCAGCCGCTCGGAGATGCGGCGGGCGACGCCGGAAGGGTCGCCGCGGCGCTCCACGCGCAGCTCGGCGACCGGCTCCGGCGCGACCCGCCGCGCCGGATCGAACTCCTGCAACCCCTCTTCTACCGCAACAAGGGGGCGTACGCCGTCGGCCGCATCGTTCACACCTCCGGAGACCCAACGCCGCTGGTGCTCGCGCTCCTCCATCCCTCCGCAGGCGTGGCCGTGGATGCCGTGCTGACCACTTCCGACGAGGCGAGCATCCTGTTCGGCTTTTCCCGCTCCTACTTCCACGTCGAGGTCGACGACCCGGCCGCCGTCGTCGGTTTTCTGCGTACCCTGATGCCGCTCAAGCGCGTCGACGAGCTGTACACCTCGCTCGGGCTGAACAAGCACGGCAAGACCCGGCTGTACCGCGACCTGATGTGCCACCTGGAGGAGGGTGGCGGCCGCTTCGAGAGGGCGGAGGGAGAACGCGGACTGGTGATGAGCGTGTTCACGCTCCCCTCGTACAACGTGGTCTTCAAGATCATCAAGGACCGCTTCGGCTACTCCAAGGAAACCAGCCGCCGGGCGGTGATGGCGCAGTACCGCCTGGTGTTCAGGCACGACCGGGCAGGGCGGCTCGCCGACGCGCAGGAGTTCGAGGGTCTCCGCTTCCCGCGCGAATGCTTCTCCGCCGAACTGCTCGAAGAATTGCGCGCCGAAGCGGGCGGCAGCGTCCACGAGGAGGACGGCCGCGTCGTCATCGACCACCTCTACACCGAGCGCCGGGTGCGCCCCCTCAACCTGCACCTCTGGGAAACGGATCCCGCCACGGCTCGGCGGGCGACCATCGACTACGGCTACGCGATCCGGGACCTCGCCGCCGCCGGGATCTTTCCGGGAGACCTGCTGCTCAAGAACTTCGGCGCGTCTCGCCACGGAAGGGTGATCTTCTACGACTACGACGAGCTCGCGCTACTCGCCGATTGCCGCTTCCGCCGCCTGCCGCGGGCCCGCTCTCCGGAGGAGGAGATGCAGGCGCAGCCGTGGTTCTCGGTGGAGGAGGGGGACGTCTTCCCGGAAGAGTGGGTGCCCTTCCTGATCCCGCCGGGTCCGCTCCGCGACGCGTTCATGGAGGTGCACTCGGAGCTGCTGACGGTGGACTTCTGGAAGCAGATGCAGGCGCGGCAGGAACGAGGGGAGGTAGTGGACGTCTTCCCCTACGGACAGGATCGCCGCCTCGGCTGAGCCGGGTCCATCCCCGCCGTTGCGGGACCGCACCGGTGGCCGCTGTCGTAGCGTGCCCTTAGCTTGCGTGGCACTGCGACTCGCTTCGTCTACCGTGACCCGCGCTCGCCTCCTGGAACCCATGCGCGCCGCTTCGGCCGCGCACCTGTTCGACCGCAAGCTGCTCGTCGCGCCCACCCGCGGTGCGGCGCGCGAGCTGCTGCGGGCATTTGCTCGCGAGCAGGGGGGGTGGAGCGGATGGGAGCCGGCCACGCCGAGCGGTCTCGCCCTCGACCTGGCAGCCGACGAGCTGGCCGCCGCCGGGCTGAGGACCCTCGACGACTTCGAGCGCGAGGCGCTGGTGGACGCGGCCCTCGACCTCACTCTGGAATCAGCCGACGATCCCTGGTTCGAGCCGTTGCGGGAAGGGGTGGGCTTCCGCGAAGCGGTAGCCGGCGCCATCTCCGCCCTGCGGCTCGCCGGCGTATCCGCTGCCCGCCTGCGCGAGTCGGCCCTCCGCCCTCCCGCGAAGCGGGCGCTGCTGGGCGACGTTCTGGCGGGGTACGAAGAATCGCTGGAGACGCAAGGGGTGACGGATACGGCGGGAGTGCTGCAACGCGCCACCACAGCACTGCGGCGGGGCGGCGCATTGCCCCGCGATACCCGCGTCTACCTACTCCCCGGCCTCGGCGCGACCGGACTGCCGGGGGAGTTCCTCGCCGCGCTGCGCCAGCGGGGCGCGGAGCTGCTCGCGGCGGAGCGGGTGGACGCACCGGTGCCGCGGGGAATCCTCTGGAACCAGACGGACGAGCCGCCTCGCTCCGCCAGGGCAGAGCGGCTCGAGCTGTTCAGCGCGGCGGGTCCCGCCGCCGAGCTGCGCGAGGTGTGCCGGCGGGTGCTCGCCGCGGGGCTGCGCTGGGACGAGGTCGAGATCGTCGCCACCGACGCCACCCTATACGGCTCGGCGCTCCACGAGCTCGGCGAGCGGCTGGAGATCCCCGTCAGCTTCGCGGTCGGGCTGCCGGTGGAACGGACGCGCCCCGGCCGCGCGACCGCCGCCTACTTCCGCTGGATGAGCGAGGGCTTCCCGGCCGACGCCCTGCGCGTGCTGCTCGAGGCAGGGGACCTCGCGCCTCCGACGCCCCACCGTGTTTCCGGACCGGCGCTGGCGCGGCGGCTGCGGAAGCTGCGCATCGGGTGGGGGCGCGACCGCTATCTTCCGGCCGTCCGCGCCGGGCTGGAAGCTGCCGCGGGCGAGCCCTTCCCCCGGCGTGGCGAGTCGGTCGAAAGCGCGGCTCGCCGGGCGGCACGGGAGCGGAGGGAGCTGGAAGCGCTGCGCGTGCTGCTCACGCCGATCCTTTCCCGCACCCCGGCTATTCCGGCTGATCTCAGCGATCCCCGCGGCGCGGTTGCGCCCGCGGATCTCGCGACGGGGTTGCAGGCGTTCCTGCGCCGCGTTCCGGCGGGGACGTCGGCGGACGCGACCGCGCGGGAGCGGCTGCTCGAGGTGCTCGAGCGGGTGCGGGCGACGCGCAAGCGCCCGACGGCCTTCGATGCCGCCCTCGCCACGCTGCGCCGCCACCTGCAGATCCGCGTCCCGGCGCCGCGGGCGGAGGGGAGCGCGCCGTGGGGTTCGTCGGGAGGGTACCTGTACCTGTCAGACCTGGAGCACGGCGGCTTCAGCGGTCGCAGCGCTACCTTCGTGGTCGGCCTGGACGCGGGCCGTTTCCCCGGGGCGGGACTCCAGGATCCGCTCCTGCTGGATGCCGACCGCCGCACCCTCGGAGCGGACGGGCTGCCGACCTCGGCCGACCGGCTGGCGGAGCGCCGCTTCCGCTTCGCTGCGCTGCTCGCCCGCCTGCGCGGCGAGGTGACGCTCAGCTACAGCGCCTGGGACGCCGCCGAGGCGCGCGAACTGGCTCCGTCCGCCGTTCTCCTGCAGGCCTACCGTGCGCAGGCCGACGATCCGACGGCCACGTACGAAGCACTCCACCGGCACCTCGGGAGACCCGCTTCCGCGGTTCCGGCAGGCGATTTCCGACTCGACGCCGTGGACGTCTGGCTGGCCGCGTTGGAGAAGGGCGGGCGGCTACTGCGCGGCGTGTCCGCCGTCCGCCGCCTCCACCCGGCGCTGGATCGCGGGCTCGCGGCGCGCGAGGCGCTGGTCGGCCCCGTGGCGACGCCGCACCACGGGCTGGTCGGCCCCCGCCCGGAGCTCCTCGACCCCCGCCGCAACCGCGAGGTGGTGCTCTCCGCGAGCCGTCTCGAAGCGTTGGGATCGTGTCCCTTCCGTTACTTCCAGCGGAACGTGCTGCGGTTGAGGCCGCTCGACGAACCGGAGTACGACCCGCAGCGCTGGCTCGACGCGCTGCATCGCGGCTCGTTGCTGCACTTCGGCGTCGGGAAGTGGTACTCCGCGGCGATCACGGCTCGAACGAACCGCTGCTCGACCGCCTGTGCGTAGACGGCGTGCTGGAGCCGCCTCCCGCCGCGGTATACCCTCTCCTGCGGCCCGTGGCCGAAGCTGCTCCCGATCTTGTAGTCGATCACCACGAGGCCCTCCGGCCTCTCGTCGATACGGTCGATCCGACCTGCGAGAGCCACGGAACCGCCCCCCGGGAGCGGTAGCTCGAAAGGCCGGTCGTCCCCCATCCCGAAGCC
>JBPCJG010000214.1:0-3652 GCA_051005515.1 Longimicrobiaceae bacterium | reverse complement strand
GCGCAGCGTGGGGTATTCGGCGGGTCGATCCTTCCGGGAGCAACGCTTCCGGCATCCACGAACGAGCATTGAGTACGATCGAACGGCGGGCACCCGGTGGCAACCCTGTTGCGAGAGGGCTGGCGGGGCTCGCCCGACGCTGGGAAACCACCGCCCGGCATGCGGCGCAGCTGGGCATCCTCACCGGCCGGATCGTCGCCGCGATTTTCTCGGGCAAGGTGGCGTGGCGCAGCCTGGTCGCGCAGATGCAGTGGATGGGCATCGAAAGCCTCCCGATCGTGCTGATCACCGGAACCCTCGCGGGCGTGGTCACGTCGCAGCAGGGCGGCTATCAGTTCACCGGCGCGATTCCGCTCTACGTGCTCGGCAGCGTGGTCACCTCCAGCGTCGTCCTGGAGCTGGGGCCGGTGCTGACAGCGGTGGTGCTGATCGGGCGCGTCGGCGCGCGGATCACCGCCGAGCTCGGCACCATGCAGGTTTCGGAGCAGATCGACGCGATGTATTCCCTGGGGCGGGATCCGATCGAGGTCATCGCCGCTCCGCGGGTGCTGGCGGGGGTGATCGTGGTCCCGATCCTGGTGGCGGTGGCGAACACCGTGGGCGTGCTCGCGGGGATGCTGGCGGCGCAGGCCACGGTGGGGCTCGGCAGCGAATCGTTCCTGTACGGGGCGGGACTGTTCTGGCACAACTGGGACATGTTCTACTCGCTGATGAAGGCGCTCGTCTTCGGCGCGGCGATTCCGCTGATCGCCGTCCACATGGGGCTCGCTACCCGCGGCGGTGCCGAAGGTGTAGGTCGCGCCACCACCACCGCGGTCGTCTTCATGACGCTCGCGGTGCTCATCCTCGACGCACTCTTCCCCCCGCTTCTGCTCAACTGACGTTTCGACCGGGATGCTCGAGTACCTGAAAGTTCACAAAGCCTTTGAGACGCCGGTCCTCGCCGGTGTAGAGCTGGCGGTCGGCGAAGGAGAGACGCTCACCGTCGTCGGACACTCCGGCACCGGCAAGAGCGTACTGCTCAAGACCACCATCGGGCTGATCGCCCCCGATCGCGGCGAAGTCCGTATCGACGGCGAATCGGTGACCTTTGCGTCCCGCCGTGAGCTGGAGCGCATCCGCCACAAGGTGGGCTACGTCTTCCAGAACGCCGCTTTGTTCGATTCCATGAGCGTCCTGGAGAACCTCGCGGAGGGGCTGCCAAAGGAAGAGGTCCGCTCGCTCACGCACCACCAGCTCGTGCTGCGCGCCGCCGACGCCCTGGAACACGTCAACCTCGAACCCGCCGCGGTGCTCAACAAGCTGCCGGCGGAGCTTTCGGGAGGGATGCGCAAGCGGGTCGGGCTCGCGCGAGCGATCATCGGACGCCCCGAGATCCTCCTCTACGACGAGCCGGTCACCGGCCTCGATCCCGTCAACGTCGCGGTGGTGCACCGGCTGATCGCCCGTCTCTCCGCCGAGCTGGGGGTCACCTCCGTCATCGTCAGCCACGACATCGAGGGAGCCCTGGGAATCTCCGACCGGATGGCGATGCTCGATCGCGGGCGGATCCGTTTTTCCGGCACCCCCGCGGAGTTTCACTCGAGCGACGATCCGCTGGTGCGCGCCTTCGTCGAGCAGCGGGCCGTCGTCGTCGCGGGCGTGCCGGAAAGCAGAGACACGATGCTCGCGGTAGGATGATCGGCACCCGCACGGAGCCCCGTCCCCGGACTGCCACTCCGACTACCGACGAACGCATTCTGATCGACGCGGCCCCGCCGCCCCGCCGCACCAACGAGGTCCGCGTCGGCGCCTTCGTGCTGCTGGGGATTGCAGCCGTCGTCCTCGCCCTGTTTCTGCTGACCGACCCTTCGCTCTTCCGCGGGCGCTACACCGTCTTCAGCCGCGTCGACAACGCCGGCGGGATCCGCAAGGGTGACCCGGTGCAGATGCGTGGCGTGAACATCGGCCGCGTCTCGGGCTTCCGCATCGACCGCAGCGGCGTGCGGGTCCGGCTCGAGCTCGAAGGCGAGTATCCGGTCCCCGCCGATTCCCGCCTCGAGCTACGCTCGGCCGGGCTCCTGGGTGGTCTGCTCGCCGATGTGGTCCCCGGCACCTCCGCGGAGCGGCTGGAGGGCGGCGACGTGATCCCGGGGGAAACGGAGGTGGGAATCGAGGGGTTGACGGACGCTGCGATCGAGCTGAGCAGCGAAGCCGACACCGTACTCGGACGCGTCCGGGAGCTGCTCGCGCCGCGTACGGTGGACGCGGTGGGGGGGAGCGCGACCGAGCTGCGCGCGCTGCTGACGGAGCTTTCCGGCCTCGCCGCGGAGCAGCGGCGCGAGCTGGCGGCCTTGTCGCGGACGCTCCGTCGTTCGGCAGCCAATACCGAGCAGGCGACGGCGGGGATCGCGCGGGCAACGAGCGGCCCGGAGCTGGAGCGCTCGGTATCCCGCGTCGACTCACTCACCGGGCGGCTGGCGACGAGCAGCGCCCGCCTCGAGCGCGCGAGCGAGTCGCTCGAGACGATCCTCGCGCGGGTCGACCGCGGCGAGGGAACGCTCGGCAAGCTGACTCGCGACGACTCGCTCTACGTCAACCTGAACGAGGCGGTCCGCGGGGTGAACGAGCTGGTCGCCGACATTCGCGCTGACCCGAAGAAGTACATCAACCTGTCGGTGTTCTGATAAGCCCGGCGGAGGCGGGACCGACCCGCTTCCTCCGCTGGCGCGACTACCCGGACGATGACGGCGCCGAGCACACCGTCGCCGGCACCCTCAAGATCGCGAAGTCGGTGCGGAGTCCGCAGCTCGCCAACCGCCGCGACCTCCTGGTCTACCTGCCGCCTTCATACTCCAAGTCGCCTCTGCGCCGCTATCCCGTCGTTTACATGCACGACGGGCAGAACCTGTTCGACCGCGCCACCAGCTTCGCGGGAGAGTGGAGGGTCGACGAAACTCTGGAAGCCGCGAGCTCCGAAGGACTCGAAGCCATCGTCGTCGGCATCCCCAACGCGGGGCGCGAGCGTTGCGACGAATACTCGCCCTGGATCGACGCCAGAGCAGGCGGAGGACGCGGCGATCGCTACCTCCGCTTCCTGACCGAAACCGTCAAGCCGCTGATCGACCGCGACTTCCGCACCTTGCCCGGGCGCGAGGATACGGCGATCGTCGGTTCGTCGATGGGTGGCCTGATCTCGCTCTACGGGTTCTTTCGGCACCCGCTGACGTTCGGCTCCGCCGGGGTGATGAGCCCCGCGCTCTGGTTCGCCGGCAGCGCCGTTTTCGCGTATCTGGAGCGGGTTCCCTTCATCCCCGGCAGGATCTACCTCGATGTCGGGGGCCGCGAGGGGAGCGGCGAGCTGCGCGACGTGCGCCGGCTCTACCGGCTGCTGCGCCGCAAAGGGTACGGACGGAGCGAGCTGCGGCTGGTGGTGGAGCGTGGCGGCCAGCACCGGGAGGCGGCGTGGGCCCGGCGCCTGCCGGGGGAGCTGCGCTTTCTGCTGGGGGGTTGAGAGTCAGGGAGATCCGACGGGCAAGTCTGAACGGCTGCATCGCGGTACCATCCGTAGCGCCCGCTGGCTAAACGTAATACGCCCTGTACTACGATCCGAGAGAGAAGACGAGCGCACTCACTGAGCTCGACCGTGTCCGCCGACTCAGGCCGGCACCAG
>JBPCJG010000213.1:0-3115 GCA_051005515.1 Longimicrobiaceae bacterium | reverse complement strand
TCCGCCACCGCCGCCACCACCGCTCGTGGTCACCGCCGCGTACGTGTTCACGCGGCCGTTGCCGAACGTGGTATCGTAACCAGAGGCACCGAGATCGTCGGCGGTCGACTCGATCCGCTGCCGGAGCCCGCTCCCCCGCAGACCTGTCTTCGAAGCCACCACGCCGGCCGTTCCCGTCACCTGAGGCGCGGCCATCGAGGTGCCCTGATAGAAAGCGTAGCCACCCGGGATGGAGCTGTAGATCCCGGACTCCTCGGTGGTGTTCGAGTACATCTCGCCGCCGGGCGCCGAGATGTCGAGGCCGCTGCCGTACTGCGAGTAGTAGGTGAGCCCGTCCTGCCAGTTGGTGGCAGCCACCGAGATGGCATTCGGGTCGCAGGCGGGGCAGGCCACCCGCCCGCTGCCGTCGTTGCCGGCGGAAGCGATCACCAGCACGCCCTTGCTGTTCACCGCGTAGTTGATGGCGTCCTTTTCCGACTTCGACTCACGCGTGCCGCCGAGACTCAGATTCATCGCGACCAGTCCGGGGTAGTCGGCCGCCGCGTAGATCGCGTTCACGATCGCGGAGGTCGGGCAGCCGCTCGGGCCGCACACCTTCTGGACGTAAACGCGCACGTTGCTGCCGGCACCCGTTGCGCCCGCCACACCGACGGTGCTTCCCGCCATGGTGCCGGTCGTGTGCGTGCCGTGGCCGTCGTCGTCGCTCGGGTCGTTGTCGTTGTTGACCCAGTCCTTGCCGGCGATCAGCTGTCCGCCCGCGAACTCCTGGTGTCCGAAGTCGACGCCGGTGTCGAGGCTGCCGACCACCACGGTAGCGCCGCCGGAGCCGTACCCCGCCGGAACGTCGGAGCCGGAGGCGTCCTCGTCAGCGTCGGCGGTCGAGACGTATGAGGTCACCGTCTGTCCATCGCGCCCGTTCGGGTCGTTCTGGAAGATGATGGTGCAGCCACCGGGGTTGTAGAACGCCCACTGGCGCGAGCTGCACCCGGTCGGCTGCCGGAGGTAGTTCGGCTCCGCATACTCTACGTTCGCGGATGCGGCGAGACGCGCAGCTTCGGCCCTTTCGTTGCCGCGTGCGACCTTTACGACCGAGAAGCGATCCTGGAATCCCATCCTGCCGAGTGCCAGTCCGTGTCCGCGTGCGGCTGCGGCGGGCTCCACGCCCTGCTTGAACTTGACGATGATCTCGCCCGGAACCACTTGGTCCGGTGACGATCCCAGCGACATGCGGTTCAGATCTGCGGATCCGATGTTCACAGCGTCCTGCGTGGGAGCCAACGGGCTCTCCGTGGCATCCTGGCACGCGACCAGAGCCAGGGGGAGCAGCAGTGCGAGGGTTCGCTTCATCGGAAAAACCTCCTGCCACAGTGGACACAAGGGCGCTCCCGGGCGGAGCGCGCAGGGACGATGCGCGAGCGGATGAAGGGAAACGGACATCCGTTCGAAAGACGGCCCTGCATGGTAATAGCAACATGTTTGCCTGTCAACCCCGTGCGGCCGCTAACGGGATTCATCGCAACGGGTTGTATGATCGTATGGGATGGCGCTGCCGATGCAGAAGCCTCTCGCGAGGCGGGCGGAGCGCTGGATCCGCGCCACGCGTGTAGCTTGACAGCGATAGCGTTACGCCGGCACGTTGTTCCGCCGATCCGCTACCAGACCACAGGTGCCCAGCGTCACCATCCACTACCGCCGCCCGCCCGACCGGGAGGAGTGCTTCACCCAGCTCTTCGTCGCGGAAACCGCAGAGGCGTCGATCACCCTGCTGGAAGCCGCGGAGATCGGGGAACCGAAGCGGGTCGGCGGAACGACGATCCTGGAACCCGGCTCTCCGATCCTCTGGTTCACCTTTCCGGGCGCCTGGCACGACGTGGGCCGCTTCCACCTCGCGGACGGGAGCTTTACCGGCTTCTACGCCAACGTACTAACACCCGTGGAGATGAACGGGCGGGAGTGGGAAACCACCGATCTCTTCCTGGACGTCTGGCGCGGCGCCGACGAGCGCGTCGAGCTGCTCGACGAGGACGAGCTGGCGATCGCGGCGGAACGCGGGTGGTTGGATGCAGAAACGGTAGGGCGGGCGCGCGCCGAGGCGGAACGCTTGCTCGCAGCCGCCCGGGAGGGAAGCTGGCCGTCGGCGCTGGTAAACGAATGGGACCTCGCCCGCGCCCTTTCCGCGCGCGGCGCACTCGCAACCGATTCTCGATCATGATCCCGACCCACCTCCGGCGCCTGCTCCTCTTCCCGGCGCTCGCCCTCGCGCTCCCCGCCTGCGCGCAGGAACGGGGCACGACCGGCGCGGCACAGGAGCGGAGCGCAACGCCCGCGGTCGAGGTCGACAGCACACTCGCGCGCGCTGCCCGCAGCCGGGTCAAGGGGGCCGAGGACGCACCAGTTACGCTGATCGAGGTGTCCGACTTCCAGTGTCCCTTCTGCCGCGAGTTCGCGCTGGAAACCTTTCCGGCGCTCGACAGCGCCTACGTGCGGACGGGGCAGGTCCGGGTGGTCTTCATCTCCTATCCGCTCCCCAATCACGAGGCGTCGTGGGGAGCCAGCGAAGCGGCACTCTGCGCCGGGGCGCAGGATCGCTTCTGGCCGATGCACGACCGCCTCTTTCGCAGCCAGGGAGAATGGAGCCAGGCCGCGGATCCGATCCCCCTCTATGTTCGCGACGCCGCGGCGATCGGGGCCGACACGGCGGCCTTCCGACGCTGCCTGGAGCGCGACGGCGTCGCCCCCATCATCATCTCGGACCTGCTGCAAGGAACCAGCGGGGGCGTGAACGGAACGCCGACCTTTATTCTGCAGTCGGCCGGGCCGGCGGGCGAGCCGCAGCAGCGCATGCTGGTGGGGGCGCAGGACTTCGCCGCGATGAGCCAGGCGATCGACGCGCTGCTCCCCTCCGTGGTGGAGCGCCCTCGCCCGCGCTGACCTGCCTTGCCCTACTCCTCCACGAGATAGGCGGTGACGAGTCGTTTCAGGTCCACGTACATCTGCCGGGTGACGGCGTCGTCTTCGCGCAGCAGGTCGATCAGGCGGGGGTATTCGCCGAGGCGATCGAGCGGCACCTGCACCGTCTCGGTGTGGAAGCTGCCGCGGTCCGCGAAGACCAGCC
>JBPCJG010000212.1:0-10602 GCA_051005515.1 Longimicrobiaceae bacterium | reverse complement strand
GGAACCGAGGCCGAGCTCATGTTGCCGTAGCGGTCCACGTTGACGTAGACCCGGTCCATGGGGATCCCGGCGTAGCGCGCGGTAGCTTCGATGATGCGCATGTTCGCCTGGTGCGGGACGAGCAGGTCCACGTCGTCGGCGGTGACGCCGGCGCGCTCCAGCGCCGTATCCGCGGCCTCGCACATCGACCGCACTGCGGACTTGAAGACTTCGGGACCCGCCATCTTGACGAAGTGCGAGCGCTCGTCGAGCACCGCGATGTCGAGCGGGATGCGGGCGCCTCCTCCGGGGCGGTAGAGGAGCTCCGCGAGCGTCCCATCCGCCTTCATGAAGCCCGAAAGGATGCCGCGCTCGTCGTCGGCCGGGCGGATCACCGCGGCGCCGGCGCCGTCGCCGAAAAGCACACAGGTGCCCCGATCCGTCCAGTCGATGATCGAGCTCATCTTTTCGGTGGCGATGAGCAGCACCGTTTCGGCCTGACCCGCGACGATGTGGGCCTCCGCCAGCGAGAGCCCGTAGAGAAAACCCGAGCAGGCGGTGGCGAAGTCGTACGCGGCCGCGTTGCGCAGCCCGAGCAGCGCCTGCACGTCGCAGGCGGTGGAGGGGAGGAGCCGATCGGGGGTTGCGGTAGAGAGCAGGACGACGTCGACCTCGCCGGGCTCTACGCCGGCTTCGCCCATCGCCGCGCGAGCGGCCGCCGCGCCCATGTCGGCGGCGCCCGTGTCGGCGTCGGCGATGCGTCGCTCCCGGATTCCGGTGCGCGACGCGATCCACTCGTCGCTGGTATCGACGAGCGTTTCCAGCTCGGCGTTCGTCATCACCCGCTCCGGGGAGAAGCGGCCGGTACCCGCGATGCGCGCCCGGGGGCGTGCGCGGACGGTGGTCAAGCCGCCTCGGTGCTGGCCGCCGAGGCGGCCAGTTGGGTGCGGCTGTGCTCGAGCGTGTTCCGCTCGACGAGCTGGTGGGCCATGCGGATCGCATTGCGGATCGCCTTCGGCGGAGAACCGCCGTGGCAGATCACCACTACCCCGTTGACGCCGAGCAGCGGCGCCCCCCCGTACTCCGCGTAGTCGAGGCGACGGAGGACCGCGTCGGAGTCGATGCGGGCGAGGCTGCCGCCGGCCTCGCTGCGCAGGAGTCCCGCGAAGAAGCCCGCCATCGACTCGTAGAACTTGAGCAGGACGTTGCCGACGAACCCATCGCAGACGAGCACGTCGCAGACGCCGTGGACCACGTCGCGGCCTTCCACGTTGCCCACGAAGTTGAGCTGGTCGGAACCGGCGAGCAGCGGGTAGGTATCGACGGCGAGCTCGTTCCCCTTCTCCGGCTCCTCCCCGATGTTGAGCAGCCCCACCCGCGGCCTCGCCACCCCCATGACATCCTGGGCGTAGGTGGAACCGAGCAACGCAAACTGGAGCAGGTTGTGGGGGCGCATGTCGATGTTGGCGCCGGCGTCCAGCATGAGGGTAGGCGCCCCGGCCGTCGGGTAGATAGCCCCCACGGGTGGCCGGTCCACACCCGCAATGGCTTTGAGGATGACCAGCGACCCCGCCATCACGGCGCCCGTAGACCCCGCGCTGATGAACGCGTCGGCTTCGCCCTCCTTGTGGAGAGTGAGGCCGACGACGATCGAGGAGAGGGGCTTGCGGCGGATCGCCTGCGCCGGCGATTCCCCCATGCCGATTCTGTCACGGGCGTGTACCACGTCTATACGTTCGCGCAGAGCCGCATCGTGCTTGTCGAGCTCCGCCCGGACCACCTCCTGGTCCCCAACCAGTACCACGCGAACGTGGGCGGGCAACTCCCGCAGCGCCCCGATCGCGCCCTCCACCTCGACGGTGGGGGCCTCGTCGGAGCCCATGGCATCGAGCGCGATGCGCACCGCGCCGGTTCGGCGAGGGGGCCGTTTGCGCTGCTTAGTACTCCTCCGTTTCGAGCCGCTGTTGGTTTCGGTAGTACCCGCAACTCGGGCAGATCCGGTGCGGCGGCTGGGGATCACCGCAGCGCGGGCAGTTGCGGATCGCCGGCACGCACGCCTTGACGTGGGTGCGGCGCTTGCGCTGGCGCTGCTTCGATTGGCGTCTTTTTGGTACGGCCATGTGCTCCTGTAACGTTGGTGTTCAGTCGTGGCTCGATGCGGGCGCGGCCACACAGTCGCAGGACTCGAGGTTGAGATCGGTCCCGCATCCGGGGCAAAGGCCTTTGCACGTGTCCCGGCAGACCGCCACCAGCGGGGTGTGCAGGACGACCTGTTCGACTACCGCCTCCCCCAGATCCAGCTCGTTGCCCGGGGGGAGCGGGTACGACTCGCCGTCGTCGGCCTCCTCCGCGTCCGGCCGGTACCAGAACGCCACCTCTTCGTCGATTTCGTAGCGGGCGTCGGCGAGGCAGCGCCGGCACTCCAACCCGATCCTGGCGCGGATGTCACCGCGGACGAGGACGCCTTCTCCGACCGACTGCGCCACCAGATCCACCTCGGTGGGCTCCACCGGCGGACGATCCGTGTTCTTCCAGAGCGGGGCGTCGACGGGGATACGCTCCCTGAGGCGGAGGGTGCCGCTGTCCAGCGACGACAGGTAGACCGTCAACATAACCCGCGAATCTACTGGCAAAACCGGGGGGTGTCAATTCAGCGGTCAGCTGGGTTCAGGATTCGGGATTCAGGGTCAGGGAAGAGTGGTTAATCTCCGTCGGGGAGGAGGATCGAGAGGATCCAGGTGACCACGCTGATGAGCAGGGCGGCGACGAGCGCGGTGCCGAAGCCGTCGACCGTCACCCCCAACCCTACCCGATCGCCTATGGCCACCGCCAGCAGGAGCATCGCGGCGTTGATGACCAGCAGAAAGAGGCCCAGCGTGAGCGCGATCAAGCCGCAGGAGAGCCACTTCACGAGCGGACGTACGAGCGCGTTGACCAGGCCGAGGATCGCGGCGAAGGCAAGCAGCGACGCCACCCCGCCCTGCACCTGGACGCCGTCGAGCAGCGCCGCGGTGACCCCTACCGCGGCCGCCGCAACCAGCCAGCGGACGAGCAATCTCATGCCGCGGAGTTCGCGACCAGCTCGGAGTCGCTGAAGAAGAAGCTGACTTCGGCGGCCGCGTTGTCGGCGGAATCGGAGGCGTGGATGGCGTTCCTCCCCTTCGACTCGGCGTAGAGTTTCCGCACCGTACCCTCCTCCGCCTCGGCGGGATCGGTGGCCCCGATCACTTCACGCAAGCGGGGTACCGCGTCGTCCGCTTCGAGTGCGAGCGGGATCACCGCCCCCGAGGTCATGAACTCCACCAGCTCCGCGTAGAACGGACGCTCGCGATGGACGGCGTAGAAGGCGCCCGCCTGCTCGCGGGAAAGCCGGGTCATGCGCGCGGCGGCAACGCGAAAGCCCCGCTCCTCGAGCAGGGCGAGGATGTTGCCGGCGTTGCCTGCCGCTACCGCGTCCGGTTTGATGATGGCGAGCGTGCGTGACATCTGATGCGGGGTGAGGATGAACGGCCTTATTCGAACAATTTGCGGATGATGTCGCCGCGGGTGAGAAAGCCCGTCAGGCGTCCTTCGGAAACGACCGGCAGGCGCTCCACGTCCTTGTTGACCATGATCGTGGCTACCTCGGCAAGCCCCTGGTCTTCCGAGATGCACATCACCGAGCGCGACATGATCTCGCGGACCTGTGTTTCCGCGGGAGACGGTGCGCCGTCGCCATCTGCGTCGTCCTCCACCCGGCGCACGCGCGGGAGCAGGTGGCGCAGCAGGTCACGATCCGTCACCATCCCCAGCACCTCGCGCTCCTCCCCGACCACCGGAACCGCGCGGAGCTTGTGGCGCGCCGCCATCTCCAGCACGTCCCGCACGGGGGTGTTCGCCGACGCGCGGTAGACCCGCTGCGTCATCACGTCGCGCACAGTGAGCCGCGGGGGAATCATCGTGTCCCAGAGGGTGTCGATCTGCAGCACGTCCTCCGCGGAGGTGGCCCCGAGCAGCGCCCGCACAGTTTCCTCCCGCCGGAGCGCTCGGGCGAGGGCGGCGACGCTCTGCAGATACAGGTTGGAGGCGGAATGCGCGGCCAGCACCAGCACCACGATGCGGGCGGTGGCGGACGGGTCTTCCGCCCCCGCCGCGATCGGGCGCGGGGTCACCCCCAGGGCGATCAGCAGGCCTCCGACCGCATCGGTGCGCAGGTGCGGGAGGAGGACGTGGTCACCCACGTGGATGATATCGCGGATGCGCCGCTCGTCGTAGACCGCTTCGATGGCCTCCGGGCGCGCGAGCGACCCGCTCGCGGCGAGCCGCTCGGCCAGAGCGCGCACGGCGTCTCGCACGTCGTCCGCGGCGAGCGGGACCACGATGTGTTCGGGGCGGAGCAGCTCGCCGAGCCGCAGGGTCGTCCCGCCGGTGGTGGTTCTGCTCAGAGGATCTCCTGGATCAGGTCCACGACGTCGGCAGGGCGCTTCGCCACGCCGATGCCGTTTTCCTCCAGCGCCTGCATCTTTTCTTCCGCGGTGCCCGCCGAGCCGGAGATGATGGCGCCCGCGTGCCCCATGCGGCGCCCCGGCGGCGCGGTTTGACCGGCGATGAAACCCACCACAGGTTTCGTCAGATGTTCGCTGACGTAAGCCGCGGCGTCCTGCTCGTCCGTGCCGCCGATCTCGCCGATCATCACGATCGCCTCGGTTGCCGGATCGGCTTCGAACGCTTCCAGGCAGTCGATGAAGGAGGTGCCGTTGATGGGGTCGCCGCCGATGCCGACGCAGGTGGTGGTCCCGATCCCCGCCCCCAGCAGCTTGTAGACCACCTCGTAGGTGAGGGTGCCGGAGCGGGACACCAGCCCCACGCTGCCCGGCCGGGTGATGTTGCCGGGGATGATCCCCACCTTGCACTGGTCGGGAGAGATCGCGCCCGGACAGTTCGGCCCCAGCAGGCGCGAGCCGTGTTCCATCACGTACGGGCGGACCCGCATCATGTCGAGCACGGGCAGACCCTCGGTGATGCAGACGATGAAGCCGACGCCGGCGTCCGCCGCTTCGAAGATCGCGTCGGCCGCGAAGGCGGGGGGGACGTAGATCACCGAGGCGTTGGCGCCGGTCTCCGCCACGGCGTCCTCCATCGTGTCGAAGATGGGGATGCCGTCGAAGCTTCGTCCCCCCTTGCCGGGCGTCACCCCCGCGACCACCTCCGTCCCGTACTCCACCATCTGGCGGGTGTGGAAGCTGCCGTCGCGGCCGGTGATCCCCTGCACACAGAGGCGGGTGCTCCCGTCGATGAAGATGCTCACTGGCTGCCTCCTCCGGCGAGCTCCACGGCTCGCTGCACGGCACGGTCCATGTCGGTCATGGCGCTGAAGCCCGCTCCCTCCAGGATGCGGATCCCCTCCTCGTCGTTGGTCCCGGTGAGGCGGATCACGATGGGCACGTCGATGTCGAGCTGACCCGTGGCGGTGACGATGCCGTTCGCCACGTCGTCGCAGCGGGTGATCCCGCCGAAGATGTTGAAGAGGATGACGCGCACCGCCGGGTCCGAGGTGATGATGCGCAGCGCGTTGACCACCTTGTCCGGATTCGAGGAGCCGCCGATGTCCAGAAAGTTGGCCGGCTCGCCCCCGTAATATTTGACCAGGTCCATGGTCGCCATCGCCAGACCCGCCCCGTTCACGCAGCAGCCGACGTCGCCGTCGAGCTTGATGAACGTCAATCCCGCTTCGCGCGCCCGCACCTCGGAGGGTGCTTCGGAGCTGTCGTCCCGCAGCGCCTCGATCTGCGGGCGGCGGAAGAGCTCGTTGTCGTCCACGTTCATCTTGGCGTCGATCGCCTTCACCTCGCCTTCGGGCGTCGTGATCAGCGGGTTGATCTCCGCCAGCGACGCTCCGGCATCGACGAACGCCTCGTAGAGCTGGCCCATGATCTTTGCCGCCGCCCGCTGCTCCTTCGCGTCGTCGTACAGTTCGGCGGCGAGCCACTGCCCCTGGTGGGGCAGGAAGCCATAGCGGGGATCGACTTCCAGCTTGCGGATCGCGTCGGGGTTGGTGTGCGCCACCTCCTCGATGTCCACGCCGCCCTCTGCGGACACCATGAACACGGGGCGTTTGCTGGTGCGGTCGACGATCACGCCGACGTACGCCTCGCTGGCGATCTCTTCCGCCGGGGTGACGAGCACCTTGCCGACGGTGAGTCCGTTGATCTCCATCCCCAGGATCCGCTCGGCGTGCTGCCGGGCCTCCGCGGCCGACCCGGCCAGCTTGACGCCGCCTGCCTTGCCGCGTCCCCCGGAGTGGACCTGCGCCTTGACGACCACCTTGCCACCGAGCTCCCGAGCGATCCGTTCCGCTTCTTCCGGGGTGGCCGCGACCTCCCCCGGGGGGACGGGGATGCCGTGTTCCCGGAAGATCTCCTTCGCCTGGTACTCGTGGATGTTCATTGCGTCCCGTGGAGATGAGAATGCATCGTCAGCGGGCGACGATCTCGGTTCCCGCGCCTCCGTCGATCGCCTCCGTCCCCCGATCGAGACGTGCGATCACGGCGCGGCGGCCCCCCTGTTCCAGGAAGCGCAGCGACGCTTCCACCTTGGGGGCCATGCTCCCCGACCCCAGATCTCCGGAGTCCAGCAGCGCCCTCGCCTCCTCCGGCGAAAGCCGGTCGCAGCGCTCCTGGTCGTCGCTGCCGTACCCGCGGTAGACGCCCTCCACATCGGTGAGGATCAGCAGCGTATCCGCACCGATCTCCCGCGCGAGGATCGCGGCCGCCCGATCCTTATCAACAACCGCGTCTACCCCTTCCAGACCCAACACGCTGTCGCGGTACGCCGGGATCCCTCCGCCTCCGGCGGCGATCACCAGGTGCCCCTCCGCCACCAGCGAACGCACCATCCGGGCCTCGACGATGCCGGTGGGCCGCGGTGACGGCACCACGCGGCGCCAGCCACCTTTCACCTCCGCAATCGCACAACCGGTTTCCGCTTCTACCGCCCGGGCCTCCGCTTCCCGCATGGTCCGGCCGATCGGCTTGCTCGGCTCCCGCGACGATGGATCGGTGCGGTCGATCAGCACCTGCGTCACTACCGTCACCACCTGGCGGCGGACTCCGGCGTCCGCCAGGGCGTTCTCGAGCGACTGCTGGATCATGTATCCGATCCACCCCTGCGTGGCCGCGACCAGCACGCCGAGCGGCAGCGGGGGAACGCGGTCGCGCGCGAGCTCCTGCCGCAGCAGCGCGTTGCCGACCTGGGGGCCGTTGCCATGCACGATCGCGATCCGCCATCCCGCACGGGCCAGCTCCACGATGCTCCCGAGGCTTTCCCGGGTGTGACGAAACTGCTCCGCGATGGTCCCTTCTTCTTCCGCTGGAGCGAGGGCGTTCCCGCCCAATGCCACGACGACCGAACGTGCCTCACCCGGGTGGGCGGGCGACATTGTAGGGTCGGCATCCCGGGGCGGCAACTTTCAGACGGCGACGCCGCGGTCGGCGAGCCATCCCTCGACCTCGCCGCGGATCTCCGCCAGCCGCTCCTCGGAACGTGCCTCGTAGCGGGCCACCAGCGACGGCTCGGTGTTCGAGGCGCGGATCAGGCCCCATCCGTCCCCGAAAAGGATCCTGACGCCGTCCACCTCTACGGTGTCGTAGCGGCCGCCGAAGTGTTCGGTAGCGTCGGCGACGACCCGCCACTTTTCCTCCTCTGTCGAGGGATAGCGGATTTCGGAAGTCGAGACGAAGTGGGGGAACTCACCGGTCCAGTCCGACAGCGATCCCTCCCTGCGAGACAGGATGGAAACCAGCAGGGCGGCACCGTAGAGCGCGTCGTCGAAGCCGTAGTAGTCATCCGCGAACATGATGTGCCCCGACAGCTCGCCAGCGAGCGGAGCGCCTTCTCGCTTCATGCGCTCCTTGATCAGCGAATGGCCGGTCTGCGACATGATCGGCACTCCCCCCGCGCGCTCCAGCACCTCGGGGAGCTGCTGCGAGCACTTCACGTCGAAAACGATCTTCTGGCCGTCGCCGCGGCGCTCCAGCAGGTCGAGGGCGTAGAGCAGGAGCAGGGTGTCGCCACGCACGATTTCCCCGCGCTCGTCCACGGCCCCGATGCGGTCGGCGTCGCCGTCGAAGGCGATGCCGACGTCGGCGCCGGTCTCGCGCACCCGGTCGATCAGGTGTCGCAGGTTGGCGTCGACCACCGGGTCGGGATGGTGATTGGGGAAGGTGCCGTCGGAATCACAGAAGAGCGGGTCGACATCCACCTGATCGCCGAGGGCACGGAGCAAGTCCACGGCGACCAGACTCCCGCTGCCGTTGCCGCAGTCGACGACGACGCGGATCGGCCGCTCCACGCTTACCCGATCCGTGACCGCGCTGATGTAGTCGGAGATGATTTCGCGCCGTTCGACAGCGCCGTCCCCGGCTGCGAAATCCTCCTCTTCGATCATCCGGCGCAGCTCCTGAATGGCGTCGCCGTACAGGGAGCCACCCTGCAGCGTCATCTTGAAGCCGTTGTACTCCGGCGGATTGTGGGAGCCGGTCACCTGCAGTCCGCCCTGCACCCCGAGCGTGGCGGTGGCGAAGCTGAGCACGGGCGTCGGCACCGTGCCGACGTCGATCACGTCCGCTCCCGCGGCGGTCATGCCGCGGGCTACGGCGCGGGCCAGCTCGTCGGAGGTGAGGCGGTTGTCGCGGCCCAGCGCGAGGCGCACCTGCTCCCCCAGTCGGCGTTGCGCGAGTGAGGCGAAGGCGCGTCCGATCCCCTCCGCGATCTGCTCATCCACATCCGGGCCCACCACGCCACGGATGTCGTACTGCCGGAAAATGTGCGACGGCGGAGCCCTCATCCGACGACCCCGACGGCTTCGATCTCGACCTCGGCATCGCGCGGAAGCCGGGCCGCCTGCACCGCGGAGCGGGCGGGCCGATGCTCGCCGAAGAAGCGACCGTACACTTCGTTCATCGCGGCAAAGTCGTTCATGTCGCGAAGGAACACCGTAGTCTTCACTACCCGCTGCAGGGACGACCCCGCTGCCTCCAGCACCGCGCTCAGGTTGCGCATGACCCGCTCGGTCTGCGCGGCAACGTCGCCCAGCGACATCTCACCCGTTTCGGGTTCCAGCGCGATCTGGCCGGCGGTGAAAACCAGTCCTCCGTGTACGATGGCCTGGCTGTAGGGACCGATCGCTGCGGGTGCCTGGTCGGTGTGGACGGGGTTCAGTTCGGGCATGTTCATGCAGAAGCGATTGGAGGCGAGGGGGCGCGGTCGTCGATCACCGCGCGCAGCTCATGGGGCGTCACCACCACGACCCCTGGCTTGGCGACTCCAATGCCGGCCGCGAGGTTGGCGAGCACGGCCGCCTCCGCGGGGGAGGCGCCGGTGGCCAGAGCCACCGCGACGCAGGCGGTGACGGTGTCTCCCGCGCCGGAAACATCGTAGACGTCGCGTGCGGTCGAAGGGACGCGGAGCGTGCCGCTGCCCTTGCAGCAGAGCGCCATCCCCTGCTCACCGAGCGTCAGCAGCAGGTGGCGACATGCGAGTCGGGCGCGGACCTGCTCCATCCAACCGTCGTCGTGGGTCTGGAGCGGCGCTCCCCAGGCGGCGCTCAGCTCCGCGACGTTCGGCTTGAAGACGGTGGCTCCGGCGTAGTTCCAGAAGCCGCGGAACTTGGGATCGACGACCGTCGGGATGCCGGCGTCGGCCGCGGCGGCGAGGGCGACCCGCGCCAGCTCTCCCTCGAGGACTCCCTTGTCGTAGTCCTCCAGCACGAGCGCGTCCGCGCCCGCGATACGTTCGGCGACGCGGGAGCGGAGCTCTTCGGCGTCGCTTTCGTCGAGAGCGTCGTCCCGCTCCCGGTCGAAGCGGACCACGTGCTGGTGCCGCGCCATCACCCTCGTCTTGGTGGTCGTCGGTCGGCCGCGGATCTCGACGAAGTGCGCCGAGATCCTCCCTCCGTTGCCCTCGCCGAGTGCGGCGCGGAGTCGTCCCCCCGCCTCGTCGTCTCCCACGACGCCGATCAGGTCGCAGCGGCTGCCCAGCGCGGCGACGTTCGCGGCGACGTTCCCGGCGCCGCCGACCGCGACCCGCTCGTCGTTGACCTGGACTACGGGCACCGGCGCCTCCGGAGAAACGCGGCCCACCGCCCCCGTGAGATACACGTCCAGCATGACGTCGCCGACCACGACCAGGCGGAGTCCGCTGGCACGGTCGAGGATCTCCTCCAGCCGCGCTCGGGTGAGACGCTGCATCTGCTCCATAAACGGGGAGGCGGCGCGGAGGGGCTCCGCGCCGCGCGTCGGGCGGGCGCCAATGTACCGGGCGCCGGAGCCGATGACAACCCGACGCCGCGGCCTGCCGATTTCGCGGCAACGCGTGGATCGGTACCTTCGCTCGTCGTCAACGATCTACCGCATCTGCCTATGTCTCACACCGAACCCGTACTCGTCCCCCTGGACTTCGAACGTCTGCCGCCGGAAGAGATGCGCGCCCGGGCGCACCGCTTCGAGCAGCGGATGGTCCGCCGGCGCAGCGTGCGAGACTTTTCTTCGCGACCGGTGCCGCGGGAGCTGATCGAGACGGCGGTGCGGATCGCCGGCACGGCGCCATCGGGCGCCCACCAGCAGCCGTGGACGTGGGTGGTGGTCG
>JBPCJG010000211.1:0-3486 GCA_051005515.1 Longimicrobiaceae bacterium | reverse complement strand
TAGGGGTGGAGGCGGCGAACATCCCGGCAGCCCTGCGCTCGCGCGAGGCGGGGGAGCGGGTGATGGTCCCGGTCGCGGAAACCATCGCGGAGGGCATCTCCGTCCGCCGCATCGGCGAGCACACCTTCCCGCTGATCGAGCGCCACGTGGACCAGTTGGTGGCGGTGGACGAGGAGGAGATCGCGAGCGCGGTGCTCCTCCTGCTCGAACGGGAGAAAACAGTGGTCGAAGCCGCCTGCGCCACCACCGTCGCCGCGGTGCTGAACGGCCACATCTCGGATCTGCAAGGGGCCGGGGTGGTCATGCTGCTCAGCGGCGGCAACATCGACGTCAACCTGCTGTCGCGCATCATCGATCGGGGGCTCACCCGGGACGGACGGCTGACACACCTCGACGTGCGGTTGCGCGACCGGCCGGGGGCACTGGCGGCCTTGACGGCGCTGCTCGCCGAAACCGGCTCGAACGTGCTGCGCCTCGAACATCGCCGGGGAACCGCCGGGTTGTGGGTGACGGAAGCGGTGGTCGAGCTGACGCTGGAGACGCGGGGGCGGGAGCAGGTGCAGGACCTCCTCGCCCGCCTCGCGGAGGGGGGCTACGACGTCACCCCCAGGTAACGCGTGCCCGGGCGCACGGCCGCGCTGCGCGAGCGCATCTTCGCGCGCGACGGCTACCGCTGCGTATATTGCGCGCGGCGCTTGCCCGCGGAGCAGCTGACCCTCGACCACGTGCAGCCGCTGGTGCGCGGCGGCGATGGTTCGGTGGGGAACCTCGTGACCGCGTGCGCCGACTGCAACACGCAGAAGGGCTCCGCGCCGGCGTGGCACTATCTCGCGGAGCTGCCGGCGGAGAGGGAGAATTTTCTCCGCCTCGCCACAGCCGTCTGGCCGCGGCTGCGCCGCGCGGTGGTCGCAGCGGCCCGGGACTGAGCTCGTCCCCTCGTCGACGCCCCTTTTCTCTCACCCCCTCGACACGTGGCCCGCAGCGTCGCCTCCCGGCCCGAGCACCTGCTCGCCCTCGCCAACAAGTTTCTGGACGAGGTCCGCGACGACGTGGGCCGCGCGCGGAGCGACGGTAGCGACACGCCTCCGCGCCTGCGGCTGGTGCACGAGCGGCAGGGGCACGCGACGCCCGAGTTCCGCACGCTCAACATCCCGGTTCCGGAATCCGCCGGGGGCGCATCTCCGGAAGTCCTTTCGGGCCTGATTGCCCGCTACGCGCGGGAACGCCTTCCGCAGGCCGTCATGCTCGCGCTCGAATTGCAGCGGAACGGAAGCGGGGGAGAGCCCGAAACGATCATCGTCGCGGAGGCGCGCAACCGACCCGGCATCCGGCTCTTCTGGATACAACCATACGCGCTGGTCGACGGAACAGTGGAGTGGGGGGAGCCGGAAGAGGGTGGATGGCAGGACCCCGGCAAGGAGGAGATGATCCTCGATGCCACCTTCGGCGGCGAGATCCGCCGCGGTTGACCGCAGCGGCTCCCGCTCTCCGATCCCACACCGGATGACGTCGTCTAAAACGCTCTCCTCGGCGTGGGACGCCCTCCCCGGCTGGCTCCAGCAGTGGCGGGAGCACGCGTGTTTAGTCCTGCTGCTCGACTTCGACGGCACCCTGGCGCCCATCGTCGAGCGGCCGGAAGCCGCCGCCATGCCGGCTGACACCCGCGTGGCGCTGGAGCGGCTGCTCGGACGAGCGGATATCGAAGCGGCGCTGATCAGCGGGCGAGGGATGGCCGACGTACGGGAGCGGGCGGCGCTGCCAGGAATCGCATACGCGGGTAACCACGGCATGGAGATCCACGGACCCGGCGTCGAGCGCATCCACCCCGACGCGAAAGCGGCGCGTCCGGCGCTGGAGCGGATGATCGACACCCTGTCGGGGCCACTGGGAGGGATCCCCGGTGCGATCCTCGAAGACAAGGGTTTGACGCTGAGCGTCCACGACCGGATGGTCGCTGCGGAACGGCGGGCCGAAATCGCAGGGCTGGTCCGCCAGTGCGTCGAAGGGGAGGCAGAGCTGCGGATCACCGAGGGCAAGCGGGTGCTGGAGGTGCGCCCGCGTATCGACTGGCACAAGGGAAAAGCAGTCGAGTTCCTGCTCGAAGAAATGGCGCCCCCGGCGGGCGCCCCCGTTCTCTACCTGGGAGACGACACCACCGACGAGGATGCGTTCGGCGCCCTGCGGGCGCGCAACGTGAACGGCGGCGGCGTCCTCGTCGCCGAGGCGCCGCCGCCGTTCACGCTCGCGGGGTGGGGGCTGCGAGACCCGGCCGAGGTCGGCCGCTTTCTCGCGACGCTGGCCGACGCTACCGGCTAAACGGGACGACGCCCGGTGATCACCCTCCAGGCGATGATGATGATCGCCAGGACCACCAGGATCCACGCCAGGTTTCCGAGGAAGCCGGCAAAGGCTCCCACGCCGCCGAAGATCAGGAGCAGGATGGCGATGATGAGGATGATGTCCACTGGCTTTCTCCTTCCAAGGGGGATAGGACGGGTACCGCACGGATGGATAAATGCCTGCGCAAGCAATATGCCGGGTCCGGGCGGATTTGGCCAGGGGAACATCCGGTGAGGGTGCTCTACGCCGCGATCTGCGAGGAGGCCTCTGTCCGCAACGACGGCCGCGTAGACCTGCACGGCGTCTTCCACGAGCTGTACGCGCCGCGCTTCCCGGCGCGGCAGGACGACGTGACGCTGGCCGTGGCGATCGAGTGGGACGGGGCGGAGAGCGGGGACGTTCGTTTCCGCATCGACCTGGTAGATCCCGGTGGAGCGCCCGTGATGACGATCAGCGGGTCGACCGAGGTCCCGCCATTCCCGTCCGGCGTCACGCCGCCGCGTACTCCGCTGGTGCTGCCGATGAGAACGCTGCTCTTCCCGATGCCGGGGCGGTACCGCTGGGTGCTGGAGCTGGCGGGCGAGCGGACGGTGCTGGCGCCGCTCCATCTGATCGAGAATCCGGCTGATCTTGCCTTCTGACCAGAGGAAATCGATGACAGATTCTGGTCTTCGTCTTCCCGCACCCGACGAGTACGCTCCGTTCTACGCCGGCTACATCGCGACCGCGGCAGAAGCGGACGTGAGAATGCTTCTCGAACAGCAGGTACCCGCCCTCCGGATGGCGTGTGAGCCGCTCTCCGAAGCGGGGGCCGATTACCGCTATGCGCCGGGGAAGTGGAGCGTCAAAGAAGTGATCGGGCATCTGAGCGATAGCGAACGCGTTTTTTCGTATCGCGCTCTGTGTATCGCCCGCGGCGACCACGCGGCGCTGCCAGGTTTCGACGAGAACGACTACGTCGCCGCGGCGAACTTCGAGCGGCGATCCGCGAGCGACCTCCTGGGGGAGCTGGGAAGCGCTCGAGCCGCGACCCTCGCGCTCTTCGACAGTGTGGAGCCGCAGGCGTGGACCCGCCGCGGCATCGCCAACCAGCTCGAGGTGAGCCTGCGCGCGATCGCGTACATCATCGCCGGGCACATGCAACAT
>JBPCJG010000210.1:0-5345 GCA_051005515.1 Longimicrobiaceae bacterium | reverse complement strand
GCTCGAGCCAGAGGGCGAGCTCGACGGCGTGGGTGGGAACCACCTCGTAATAGTTGGTCCGGTCCAACCAGGTCGAGCCGTTGTTGCTCCCCCCCACCCGCTCGAGCAGCTTGTCGAACTCGCCCTTCGGGCAGTGCGCGGTCCCCTCGAAGAGCAGGTGCTCGAGCAGGTGGGCGAGTCCGGTCCGGCCGGGGCGCTCGTCGCGGGAGCCGACGCCGTACATCACGTGCACCGCGACCACCGGGGCCGCACGGTCCTCGTGGACCACGACGCGGAGCCCGTTGTCCAGCACGGCCGTGCGCGATGGCGTGCGCAGCGCGCCGGCCGCCGGGGCGAGCGTCACCGGAAGTGCGCCCGTTTGCGCGCCAGGCAGGCGTGAAGCGTGCATCGGGGTGCGGCGTGGCGGATAAGCCGATCGTCCCGGACCTGCCGACGCGTCGTGCCCGCGCGCTGCTCGCGCTGCTCGCGCGGCTCCCGCAGGGCGCGCTGTCGCGCGCCTTCGGCCGGCTCGCGGACGTGCGTCTGCCGCGACGCCTGCGGCGGCCGCTGCTCGGAGGCTTCGCGCGGCTGGTCGGCGCCGATATCGGCGAGGCGGCGCAGCCGCTGGACGCGTACCCGTCGCTGAACCGTTTCTTCACCCGCGAATTGAAGCCGGGGGCGCGGCGCTGGCCGGAGGACGCGCGGACGCTCGCGTCGCCGGTGGACGGCACGGCGGGTCAGGTGGGGATCGTCCGCGCCGGCGCGGCGGTGCAGGCAAAAGGGCGCGCGTACAGCGTCGCCGCACTGCTCGGCGACGCCGCGGAGGCGGAGCGCTTCGAGGGCGGCGCCTTCGCCACGCTCTACCTCTCCCCCCGCGACTACCACCGCATCCACGCCCCCTGCGACGGCGCCATCCCGCTGGCCCGTCATCTCCCGGGCGCGCTCCTGCCTGTCAACCTGCCCGCCGCGATGCACGTGCCGGAGCTGTTTCCTCGCAACGAGCGGCTGCTCTGCTATCTCGACGGCCCGCTCGGCCGGGTGGCGGTGATCGCGGTCGGGGCATACAACGTGGGACGCATCTCCGCCGCCTTCGACCCGCGCTGGT
Organism: Longimicrobiaceae bacterium; assembly: GCA_051005515.1. GTDB lineage: Bacteria > Gemmatimonadota > Gemmatimonadetes > Longimicrobiales > Longimicrobiaceae > JBPCJG01. The sequence continues at coordinate 4,261 of JBPCJG010000210.1, read as the reverse complement.
CGGCTCCCGCCAGCGAAGAATCGTGGGTTACGAACCGCCGGGGGGCCCTTGCGAGCAACCGCCGCTACGATCCACCCGTCCAGGTCGGGCAGGGAGAGGAGATCATGACCTTTCATCTCGGCTCAACGGTGGTGCTGCTGACGGAGCCGGGGAGGGTCGCGTTGCACGACACGTTGGAGCCGGGGTCGGCCGTTCGGCTCGGAGAGGTTCTCGCGCGCGCAGATCCCCCGTAGGGGCGAGGCGATGTCTCGCCCGCTCTCGAATGGCCGGGCATCAACTGTCGACAGTCTGCGAGGTTACGAACTGCTGGATAAAGTATTTTGGTGATAGCTCCTCGCCGGTCGCATCGGCTACGAGCTCGTCCCATCGTTCCGAGGCGCCGGCGGCGAAGACCCGTTCCCGGAAGAAGCGTCCGGCGTCCTTGTTTGCCCCGTTCCCCTCTCCCGGGCGCGTGCCCGCCGCGGCGGTGAGCTGTGACGCCATCAACTCCCCCAGCAGGTAGTTGTGGTAGTAGACCGGGGCGAGGGCCAGGTGGATCTTGGCCGCCCAGTCGGGCTCGTCGCGGTCGTCCGGCGCCCGGATCTTCTGGAAACGCTCGACCAGCTCCCACCAGAAGGCGTTCAGGTCGTCCCGATCCGGATCCTCGTAGAGGGCCCTTTCGAAGTGCGCCATCACCAGCATCCAGCGCGTCGCCCCCAGCAGCTCCGCCCGCTGCTGTGCGCGGACCTCGTCGGCTTGCCGGTCGTCGAGCGGCGCGTCCAGCACCTCCCGCAGCCAGTCGGGATCGCGGGTGAGGCGTCCGGCGTACATCGCGATCGCTTCGGTAGTGAGCGTGTGGGCCGGAGCGCGCAGCAGGAAGGGCAGTTCTCCCGGCAGATATTTGTCGTACGCCGCGTGCCCCAGCTCGTGCAGCAGAACGTGCATCCAGAACTCGTCGGGGCGCAGGTTGCACAGCACCCGCACGTCGCCGGAGCGGTCCACGTCGATGCAGAAGCCGTGCTGGCTCTTGCCCTCCCGCTCGAGCAGGTCGCTGCGGGCGAGCACGTCGTCCACCGGCAGGCCCAAATCGCGGAAGAAGTCGGCGGCGACGGGCACCGCCTGGCGGTCCGCGAAAAACCCGTCCAGATCCACCCCGCCGACGCCGGGTGCCCGCTGTGCGAAGGGATCCGCCCAGTGCCAGGGGCGGAGCGCCTCCGGCGCAAGGCCAAAGCGTTTCGCCAGCGCCCGGTCCTGCTCGTCGCGGAGTGATCGAAACGCCGGTTCCGTTCGCCGTTCGAAGTCGTTCAGCAGCGCGAAAAGGCGCTCGGGGTCGATCTCCTGCAGCTCGAGCTGCATCCGGTAGTAGTCCGGGTAGCCGAGAGAGCGCGCCGCCGCGTTCCTCCGCCTCACCAGCTCGCGCAGCGGCTCCGCCACCTCCCCGCCGATCTGCTTGCTGGCCTCCCAGGCGGCCCGGCGGCGCTCGTTGTCGTCTTCCTCTCGCAGGATCTCGAGGATGCGGTTGTTGGTGACCCGCTCACCCTCCAGCTCGGCGCGGAAGGTGTTGAAGACGCGGTCGAGCTCCGCTTCCCGCTCCGTCAGGTCGGCGAGCGTCTCGGGTGACAGGGCGTTGGCCCTGTATTCGTGGTCGAGGAGGACGAGCTGCCGGCGCAGGAGCGGGTCCCGCACCTCATCGCCCTCCAGCCATTCCCGGACCCGGTCGGCAGCGTCGGCGTCGCTGTAGACCCGCTTCAGCGCCAGCCGCGCCTCCGCCAGGCGATCGGCGGCCGCCTCCGTTCCGGTAGTCGCCGACTGCCACTCCGCCAGGTTCGCTTCCCGGTGCAGCGGGGCGACGCGGGCGGTGTGCGTGTCCACCCAGAGCTGCGCCTCGCTTTCCGGCGTTTCCCACGGCACTCCCGCTCCGCTCACGCCAGCTCTTCGTACAGATTCGCGATTGCCTCGGCGCCGCGGTGGAAGTTGTCTACCGAGATCCACTCGTTCGGCGCGTGGGCGTTTTCCCCCGGCAGGCCGAAGCCGATCAGCACCACCGGCGCCTCGAGCGCCTCCTCGAAAGCACCGACGATGGGGATGGAACCGCCCTCGCGGATCAGCACGGGATCCTTGCCGAAGGCGCGCTTCAGCGCCCGCTTCGCGGCCTCGAAAACGGGACCCTCCGGCTCGGCGTGCCAGGGCTGCCCGCCGTGCAGCGCCTTGACCTCGACTTCGATGCCGTCCGGGGCGAGGTGCTTGAAGTGCTCGGTGAATTTCTTTTCGATGTCCTTGTACTGCTGGTCCGGGACTAGGCGCATCGAGATCTTCGCGGTCGCTTTGGCCGGGAGCACCGTCTTCGCGCCCTCCCCCGTGTAGCCGGAGAAGAGGCCGTTGACGTCGAGCGTAGGACGGATCCAGACCCTTTCCAGCGCCGAATAGGTGGCTTCTCCCGCGAGCGCGCCGCCGACTTCCGAGCGGAGCCGCACTTCGTACGGCAGCTCGCGGATCGCGGTCCGGTCCTGCGCCGAAAGCGTGCGCACCTCGTCGTAGAAGCCGGGGATGGCGATGCGGCCCTCGTCGTCGTGCAGCGCCGCCACCATCTTGCAGAGGGCGTTCGCCGGATTGGCAACCGCGCCGCCGTACGAGCCGGAGTGCAGGTCCGACGGCGGGCCCTTGACGCGCACCTCCATGTACGCCATGCCGCGCAGCCCCACCGTGATCGACGGGGTCTTGGGGGCGAACATGGTGGTGTCGGAGATGAGCACCGCGTCGCAGGCGAGCCGCTTCTTGTTGTCCTTGAGGAAGTGCTCGAGGCTCGGCGATCCTACCTCCTCCTCTCCCTCTACCACGAAGACCACGTTCACCGGCAGCTTTCCGTTCTCCGCCAGGTGCGCTTCGACCGCCTTCAGATGCAGAAAGATCTGTCCCTTGTCGTCCACGGAGCCGCGCGCGTACAGCTTGCCGGCGCGTACGGCGGGTTCGAAAGGCGGAGACTTCCACTCGTCGAGCGGCTCCGCCGGCTGCACGTCGTAGTGGCCGTAGACGAGCAGCGTCGGTGCCTTCTTAGCTTTGCGCCACTCGCCGATCACGATCGGGTGCTTCTTGGTCTTGATCAATTCCGCGTCCAGTCCCGCCTCTCGCATCCGCTCCGCGAGCCACTCGGCCGCGTGCCGCGTGTCCTCGTCGTTCTCGGACTTCGCGCTCACGCTGGGGATGCGAAGCCACTCCAGGAGTTGTTCGAGGTGTTCCTCGCGATGGTTGTTCAGGTACTCGAAGGGCGGCATGGGCTCGGCGGGGAGGGAAACGGGGAATTTTCGCGACAATATAGCGGTTGCGGGGCTCCGGGGCACGCGGACTCCGGGATGGAAGCTACGCCAGGTGGTGTCGCCGTGTCGGTGAAGCGCCTTATATTCGTCTCGTTCGGGATTCGGGATTCGGGATTCGGGATTCGGGATTCGGGATTCGGGATTCGGGGGATCCCGGGATCGCTACCCGCTGCGGAGCGTGCCGATGCTGAATGAAACTCCTGAGCTGTTGGCCTTTGAGAGGCGCTATGCGAGGGAGGTGGGCGCCACCCTGAGCTACCAGGACGCGCTGGCGATCTACGCGGCGCTCTGGGAGCGGGCACGCCGCCTCAATCCGGATTTTTCCTCGGACTGGCGAGACGACATCGGGCCGGACCTGGAAATCGCGCGGGTGCTGAATGCGCTCCCCGGCGGCGGCGAAACACCTCAGGAATAATGTCCCCTTTCCGCTCCACGCCGGCCGCTCTCTTCGCGGCCTCTCTGCTTTTCGCGGTCCACGGGCTCCCGGCGCAGGAGCCGCTCCCCTCGATCACGGAAGAAACGCAGGGGATGCAGCGGCGGGACGGCTTCCTGCCGCTCTTCTGGGACGCGGATGCCGGCAAGCTCCTGCTCGAGATCCCCCGCCTCGGCGAGGAGATGATCTACGTGGTGTCGCTCCCGACGGGCCTGGGCTCGAACGACGTCGGTCTCGACCGCACGCAGCTCGGGGGCGAGCGGATCGTGCGCTGGGAGCGGGTCGGACCCAAGGTGCTGCTCGTACAGCCGAACTACGGCTTCCGCGCGGAAACCGCGAACCCCGACGAGCGGCGGGCGGTCGAGGAGTCGTTCGCCACCTCCACGCTCTGGGGGTTCACCGCGGTGGCGGAAGAGGGGGGACGGACCCTCGTCGACGCCACGGACTTTGCGCTGGCCGACGCTCGCGACGTCGTGGGTACGCTGAAGCGGGCGGGGCAGGGGAGCTGGAAGCTGGAGGAATCGCGCAGCGCCGT
>JBPCJG010000209.1:0-2564 GCA_051005515.1 Longimicrobiaceae bacterium | reverse complement strand
GCTCGGGAGGCTCCAGCGTGTCGAGCTGGCTTTGCAGCAGGGTGGGGTCGAAGAAGTGCCCGGGGCGCTCCTCCAGCCGCTCTTCCAGCACGTGGCGCGGCGTATTCAGATACACGACGCGCAGCTCGCCGGGGCCGTCGCGGAGCACCTCACGGTACTCCGCCTTCAGCGCCGAGCAGGCGAGCACCGCGCCCGTGCCTTCCGCGTTGAGCTGGGTCAGCCGCGTCCGGATCGCGCTCAGCCAGGGCCAGCGGTCCTCGTCGCGGAGCGGGATCCCGCCGCTCATCTTGGCCCCGTTCGCCGCGGAATGGAAATCGTCTGCTTCCAGAAACGTCCAGCTCAGCGCTTCCGCCAGCCGCTCGCCGATGAAGCTCTTGCCGGCGCCGGAAACCCCCATCACCGTGATCGTCACCCTCACCCCACCCAGCCGGCGTCGTCCAGCCGCCGGTTCAGGTCGTATGCGGCGCTGATCAGCGCGAGGTGGGTGAACGCCTGCGGAAAGTTGCCGAGCTGCTGGCCGCTCCGCCCCAATTCCTCTGCGTAGAGGCCTACGTGGTTCGCGTACGACAGCATCTTCTCGAAGACCAGCCGCGCCGCCTGTAGATCACCCGAGCGGGACAGGCATTCGACGTACCAGAAGGAGCAGAGCGAGAAGCTCCCCTCGTTCCCCTCGAGTCCGTCGTGGGCCGCCTGGTCGTTGCGGTAGCGGTGGACCAGCGAGTCCTCCACCAGCTCCTCCTCGATGGTGCGCAGGGTGCTCAGGAAGCGGGGATCGCGCGGGCTCAGAAAGCGTAGCAGCGGCATCAGCAGCGCGGATGCGTCCACGGCGTCCGTCCCCTTGTGCTGGACAAAGGTTTTCCGCTCCGGATCCCAGAACTCCTCCCAGATGTTGCGGTAGATGCGGTCGCGGACACCGATCCAGCGCTTTAGCGGGAGCGGCAGCGAACGCCTGCGTGCCAGGCGGATCGCCCGGTCCAGCGCCACCCAGCACATCAGCCGCGAATGGAGGAACTCCTGCGGTCCGCCGCGCACCTCCCAGATCCCCTGGTCGGGACGCTCCCAGTTCTCGCACACCCAATCCACCAGCCGGGTCAGGTCCATCCAGAAGTCGTGGGAGATGATCTCCCCGTACTTGTCGTAGAGGTAGACCGCATCCAGGAGCGCTCCGTAGACGTCGAGCTGGAGCTGCTCGTAGGCGGCGTTGCCGATCCGCACCGGCCGCGATCCGCGGTACCCTTGCCATTCTTCCAGCACCGTTTCCGGCACCTCGTGCCGACCGTCGATCCCGTACAGTGGCTGGAGCGGACCGTTGGGCTCCAGCTCGCTGCAGCGCTGTTCGATCCACCCCATGAAGGCGCCGGTTTCTTCGGTCAGGCCCAGGCGGATCAGCGCGTAGAGCGTGAAGGCAGCATCGCGGATCCAGGTGTAGCGATAGTCCCAGTTGCGCTCGCCGCCAACGGTCTCCGGGAGGGCGAACGTAGGCGCCGCTACCAGCGAGCCGAACTCCTGAGAGACGAGCAGCTTGAGCACCAGCGCGGAGCGGTTTACCTCGCTGCGCCAGCGGCCGGTGTAGGTGGACTGCCCGATCCAGCCGCGCCAGAAGTTGACGGTGTCCTTGAACGCCTGCGCTACGTAGTCGTCGCCGCCGGCGGCGGAGGGGACGCCGTCGCGCGCTTCCTCCAGGATGAAGTGCGCGCACTCGCCGGCGGCGAGCGTGAACTCCGCGTGCCCCTCGCCCTCTTCGACGCGGAGCGGCACCGAGGCCAGCAGCCGCAGCACGATCTGCCCGTCGTCGGGGACGAAGCGGATCCCTCCGTCTTCCTCCCGCACTTCGTGGCCGGTGCGGGCGTAGTCGAAGCGCGGCGCGCAGCGCATGCGGAAGGTGATCTCGCCGCGCACCGCCTTGGCGCGGCGCACGATCTGGTGCGAGGGTTCCCCCTCCAGCTCGACCGGCATGAAATCCGAGATCTCGGCCACCCCGTCTTCCGCGAGGAAGCGGGTGAGCAGCACGTTGGTGTCGGGGAGGTAGATCTGGGTGTCGTCCGTGCAGTCGAGGAGCGGCGCCAGCGCGAAGCACCCTCCGCGCTCCGCGTCCAGCAGCGAGCCGAACACCGTGGGCGAGTCGAAGCGGGGCGCGCACATGAAGTCGATGGTCCCGTCCCGCGCCACCAGCGCTACCGTGTGCAGATCGCCGATGACCGCATGGTCGCCGATCGGGGCATACGCCGAGGGCTCGGCGGGCCCGCTCACGCGCCGGGCGGCGGCGCGGGCGGGGGAGCTGCGTCGTGCCGTTCGCGGGGGATCTCCACGCCCGCGGCCTCCTCCATGCGCTCGATGCGGCCGTTCAGCCGCCCCACCAGGATCCTCGTCGCGCGCAGGTCGTGGTTCGACTCGATCAACATCAGCGAGATGTCGCCGGCGGCCCACAGTAGCCCCGTAAAGACCACCAGGCGCGTCGCCTCGATGAGCAGTGCGGGGATGGCGCTCGCCCCGTCCTGCACCAGCCCCATCGTCACCTCGGCCACCAGCAGGACCACGATCAGGAGCGCGAGGATCTTGAGCAG
>JBPCJG010000208.1:0-20671 GCA_051005515.1 Longimicrobiaceae bacterium | reverse complement strand
CGCCGGTAGCGGCCGTGGACGTCGGCGCCGGTGAAGGCGTAGATGTTCCCCACGTGCAGCCCTTCCGCGGAAGGGTACGGGAACATCATCAGGTTGTAGAACGGCTCGCCCTCGGCGCCGACGCGGCGCAGCTCCGCATCGGAGAAGCGGTTGGTGCCCCGCTCCTCCCAGCGTCGCTGCCACTTCCGCTCGACCTCCGTCGCGTCGTAGGGGCCTGGATTCTTTGCGTTGTCGCTCATCATTCTCGGCATGTAAGAAACGCCGGCGCGAGGTGCCCGCCGGCGCATCGGAGAATGGGAATCTACCCCGATCGGAGGTGAATTTCCACCGCTCCGTCATGCCCGCGCAGGCGGGGATCCATCCGTCCCTGGCCCTCCGGCACGGTGCCGAACGGACCGGAATGATGGCGGGGCGACGCAGGGCGACACTTACGGGAAGTCCACTGGATCGTCACCCCGGCGCACGCCGGGGGCCAGGGCGCTGAACGTCTGTGCCGAACGACCCTGGATTCCGGCGTTCGCCGGAATGACGGCGGGCGAATGGCTGTGCGAGGACGCGCCAGCGGCGGAACTCAGCCGGTATCCCTGCTCGCCACCAGCGAGTCAACGGCGGCATACGCGTCCTCCGCCCCCTCCGCCGCCCGGACGATCGCGGCGATCGTCCGCGGCAGGTCCTCGCCGTACCTTCTGTACACCCCTTCGAACAAACCCAGCCGGTGGTAGTACAGCCGCCGCGCCAGCAGCGTCGCGTTGTTCAGCGGGGTCGTCGCGAAGCCGGCGATACCTGAAGTCCTCATCCGCGGCTGCACCTCTTCGGCGAAGCGGGCGCGGGCACGGTCGAAGACCTGCTCGCGTAGCGCGATCTTCTGCTCGGAGGTCAGGTCGGCGCGGGCGTAGAGCGCCTCCAGCTCCGCGACCAGGCCATCCAGGAAGTCGCTGAAGAGCAGGTCGTCGGCCCACGCGGAGCGCGCTTCGGCGCAGGCACTGCTCCCGGGAGCGCGCCGGCAGAAGAAGTCGATCGCCGCGCGCGACCCGACGAAGCTGGCGGCGCTCTCGTTGAACTGCACCTGCCCCGCCGCGAAGAAGGTGTTGTGGAAGAGCTCGTGGGCCACCGTGTTCACGAGCTGCACCGAATCGTAGCGCATCAGCGACGACACCAGCGGGTCGTTGAACCAGCCGAGGGTGCTGAAGGCCGAGGTGGGGCGGATGTAGGTGTCGAACCCCTCCTGCTGGAGATCGGCCGCCGCCTCGAACGCCGCTCGCTCGCTGAAAAAGCCCTTGTAGGGAACCCGCCCGACGATCGGAAACCACCAGGTATACGCTTCGAAGCGGTCCCGGTAGGCCGCCGAAACCACCAGCGCGAGCGTGTCGCTGTCGAGCTCCGAAAACGTCGTGTAGCTTTCTCCCGCATCCAGCCCCAGCGAGTCGGCGGCGAAGTCGCGAGCGCGCAGCACCAGCGCCAGCTTGGCGCGCCAATCTTCCGGCGTGCGCGGATCGGCGATGACCTCGGGAATCGGCTCCCGGCGCGCCAGGATCTTGGCCTCCTCCCATCCCGCGCGGAGCACGTAGAGGGGAGAGCACGCTCCGGTCAGGAGGAGGAGCAGAATCAGCGTGGGGAAGGCGCGTTTCACCGGCGATCGAGGTCCGCGGCTACGAGACCGAAGCGCTCCGCCAACCGCGCACGGAGTTGACGATCCATACCGCGTCCGCCCGGCGGAGATCCTCGGGACGCAGCGACTGCTCGCGCACCTCGCCCGCCTCGAGCAGCGCTGCCCGCAGAACTCCCGGGAGCAGGCCGGCGGAGATCGGCGGTGTGAGCAATTCCCTCCCGATTCCGGCTATCACGTTGCCGACGGTGCTTTCCGTCACTTCGCCGCGCTCGTTGGTCAGCACCACGTCGTCGGCTTCCGGGTGGGCGGCCCGCCGCTCGTCGTAGAGGCGGCGGTCCGTCGTCTTGTGGTAGAGGCGCGGGTCGCCCGAGTCCACCGGGCGGCGATCGATGGCCACGCGGACGGGTGCGTCCCACCCGGCGGGGAGCACGTCGGCGTCCGCGCTCGCCTTCCCCGAGCGCGAAACGGTCAGCCGCACGCGCCACCGTCGCCCCTCGTCCGGTGCAGTCTGCACCCCGGACACCGCGGCCTCCAGCGCCCGCCGGACCCGTGGCTCGTCGAGCCCGAAGCCCCAGCGTTCTGACGACCAGCGCAGGCGCGCCAGGTGCCTGGCCAGCAGCAGGTATCCCTTTCCCGGTTCCCAGCCGAGTGTTTCCAGCAGATCGAAGTGGGCAGGCGGGGCAGCGAACGCCGCTTTGGTGAGGCACTCGGCGTACTCGTCGGCCGGCTGCGAGTCCCAGACGATCCCGCTCCCCACTCCCAGCTCCACGCATTCCGCTCCGGTGCGGGCGACGACGGTGCGGATGGCGACGCTGAAGACCACTTCCCCGGGGGAAACGAAGCCGATGGCGCCCGTATAAACCCCCCGCGGCTCGTCCTCCAGGTCCCGCAGGATCTGCATCGCGCGGACCTTGGGTGCGCCGGTCACGGAGCCGCAGGGGAAGAGCGCCCGGAAAACGTCCAGCAGCGAGGTGCCCGGACGGGTGCGCGCGCGCACCGTCGAGGTGAGCTGGTGCACGGTGGGATAGCGCTCGACCTCCCACAGGCGCGGGACGCGTACGCTCCCCCACTCCGCCACCCGGCCGGCGTCGTTGCGGAGCAGGTCCACGATCATCAGGTTTTCCGCGCGATCCTTGGGGGAAGCGTGCAGCTCCTCCGCCAGCCGGCGGTCCTCTTCCGGCCAGCGGCCCCGGGGGCGCGTGCCCTTCATGGGGCGCAGCTCCAGCTCGTTTCCCCGCCAGCGAAAGAACAGCTCGGGCGAAGCGGAGATCAGCGCCCATTCCGGCGTTTCCAGCAGGGCACAGAACCCCGCGCGCTGCGTGGAGCAGAGGTGCGCGTAGAAGCCGGCGGCCTCACCCCGGAATGGCGCCCGCAGCGGAAAGGTCAGGTTGGCCTGGTAGCAGTCGCCGGCGGCGATCCACGCCCGCACCCTGTCCACCCGCCGGGCGTACTCCTTGGCGTGGAGAGCGGCGCGCCAGGGTTCGAGCAGCTCCCAGGCGGCGTGGTCGGTCGGCGGAGCTATCGACTCCCGAGCGCCGAAGGCGGTGAACCAGGCGAGGGGAAAGCGCGGATCCGCGGGGTGGGTCGCGAGTGCGGGATCGAAAGCGGGAGCGGCTTCGTACGCCACGAAACCGGCGGCGTGCAGCCCCGTGGCAGCCCACCGCTCGACGCGCGCGAGCAGGGCGGGCACCTCGGCGGCGCTGTGGGCGGAGATGGTTTCCCGCGGATCGAGGAATCGAAACGAGCGCGGCGCTGGGCTCGCGGGGTGACCGTCGAAGCGGGCCGCGACGCCGCGCAACGCGCTCCTCAGCTCGCCGCCGGCTCCGCGGGCATCGGCCGGGGGGCCGTCATGGCCTCCGGCGTGAGGGCGCGGTCGAGCTCCTCCTGCGTCAGCCACCCCTTCTCGCGCACCAGCTCGTACACCCCCCGCCCCGCCGCCAGCGCCTCCTTGGCGACCGCGCTCGAGCGCTCGTAGCCGAGGTACGGCACCAGCGCCGTGACCAGCCCGATCGACTCCTCCACGCTGCGCCGCAGGCGATCCGGGTTCGCGCTGATGCCGAGCACGCACCGCTCCCGCAGCACCCTGGCGGCGCGGGTGAGCATCCCCAGTGACTGGAAGAGATTGAAGGCGATGACGGGTTCGAAGACGTTGAGCTGGAGCTGACCGCCTTCCGCGGCCATGGTGATGGTCAGGTCGTTGCCCACCACCTGAAAGCAGACCTGGTTCACCACCTCCGGGATCACCGGATTCACCTTGCCGGGCATGATGGAGGAGCCGGGCTGCATCGCCGGCAGATCGATCTCGTTGAAGCCGGCGCGGGGACCGGACGAGAGCAGGCGGAGGTCGTTGCAGATCTTGGAAAGCTTGACCGCCACCCGCTTGAGCACGCCCGAAAGCTGGACGAAGGCGCCGGTGTCCTGCGTCGCCTCCACCAGATCGGGCGCCGTGACCAGCGGCAGCCCCGTGATCTCGACCAGCTTCTCGCGCACCAGCGCGGCGTAGGCGGGATCGGTGTTGATGCCGGTGCCGATCGCCGTGGCCCCCAGGTTGATTTCCCGGATCAGCGCCGCGGCTTCACCCAGCCGCTCCACGTCTTCTCCGATGGTGACGCCGAAGGCGGTGAACTCCTGACCCAGCGTCATCGGGACCGCGTCCTGGAGCTGCGTCCGCCCCATCTTCAGCAGTCCGGCGAACTCCTCCCCCTTCGCCAGAAAGGCGTCCCGCAAGTCGCCGAGTGCCTCCACCAGCTCCGCGAGCTGCGCGTGCGCCGCCAGCTTGACCGCGGTGGGAAAGACGTCGTTGGTCGACTGCGAAAGGTTGACGTGGTTGTTCGGGTGCACCACGTCGTAGTCGCCACGGCGGCGCCCGAGCAGCTCCAGGGCGCGGTTCGCGATCACCTCGTTGACGTTCATGTTGGTGGAGGTCCCCGCGCCTCCCTGCACGACGTCCACCACGAACTGCCCGTGCAGCTCCCCATCGCGGATCTCCCGCGCCGCCTGGACGATAGCGCCGGTCACCGGCGCTTCGAGCAGACCCAGCTCCCCATTCGCCAGCGCCGCCGCTTGCTTGACAGCGGCCAGCGCACGGATCAGGTGCGGATACTGGGAGATGGGGATGCCGGTGATGGAAAAGTTCTCCGTGGCGCGCAGCGTCTGGATCCCGTAGTAGAGATCGTCGGGGAGGGAGCGCTCTCCCAGCAGGTCGTGTTCGGTCCGCCGCTCGGTGTCTACGGGACCGCGGGAGGGCGTCGTCGTACGCGCGACGGACGGGACGGAAGGGTTCATCCTGGGGACGACGGGTAGAGGGAGTTTGCCTTCGCAACCTATCCCGCCGAGGAGCGGGAAGGGAGGGCCCCGTCTGGAACGGAGCTTGCGCCGCGCTACAATTGTTTGAGCGCTGGGCGAACGGCGCGCGGGATCACACTCAGCAGAGGAGATGGAGATGGCACTCTTCAACCGGGATTACGATCGGGATTTCGGCCGCAATCGGAGCGGCTGGGGAAGCACGGCGGGACGTGGGTACGATCGCGGGATGCGCGGCAAGGCACAGTACGCGTGGCGCGAGGCCCAGGACGAAACGCGCGAGGGATGGAACGCAGCGAAGCGACGCTTCGGCGGCGACGGGTACGACCGCGACTACGCGGGCCGCCAGGGCGGCGGGTACGGATACGGTGGCGGATACGGCTCCGGCATGAGCGGATACGATCGCGAGTACGGCTCGATGGGCGGCTCGGGCTACGATCGCGAGGGCGGCCGCTACGGCAAGAGCCGCTGGCAGACCGATCAGGGAGATCCCTTCGGCGACCGCGACCGCAACACTCCCATCCGCACCACCCGCGGCGAGTTCGATGCCTACGACCGGGATTACGGGGCGAGGGGGTACCGCCAGGGGGGATACGACCGGGGTTACGGCGGCTACGCAGCGAACCGTGGCGACTCCGGGGCCGACCGTGGCTACGGCGACTACGACCGCGGCCGCGCCTGGAGCGGGAACCGCGGCCGGGGCTACGACCGCGGCTGGTTCTAAACGGCTATTCGCCGGCCATGCGACGCTTCAGCTCTGCGAGCCGGGCGTCCACGTCGAGCCGGTCGAAGTCCGCACGGGAGGGATCGGGGGCGCTGCCCCCGATCCCTCCCGTGATTCCGGCGGCTCCGCGGCGGCGCACCTCCGCCACGAGCCCCCAGCGGTTGGCGTCGGCGGCCCGATACTGACGGGCCATCCCGTCCGCCTCCCGGCGCGCGAGGTCGCGCTCCGCGACCGCCGCTGAATGCTTTTCCCGCAGCACCGCCTCGCGACGACCGTGCCGCTCGGCCCATTCGGCGGCGACGCGCGCCGTTTCCTCGTCCCCGATCTTCTCCGCCTGATTGCGCCGCCTCTCGCAGTCGGCGCGCTGCCGCCGCTCCCGCTCCAGTTCGACCGCCGCGGCGGCCACCGCGTCGTCGTGCAGGGGCAGCGCGGCGCGGGCCTCGACCAGCTCGCGGCGCATCGCCCCCAACATCTCAGCGACGGCGTCCTCGGGCTCGCGCCGGTCGCGCTCCCGCGCGAACGCCTCCCAGCTCCGGGCGAAGAGATCCTTGAGGTCTTCGAGCATAGGGCGAACCTACTCCGCCGCTCCGCGGCGGGAAAGTCAGCCCGCTCTCACCCCCACTTGTCCAGGAAACGCATCAGTGCCGCTTCCTCCGCGTAGTATTGCGGAGAGTTGGCTTCCACGGGACGCGGCTCTGCCCGCATCAGCGGCTCGATGGTCTTGCCCTTCGCATACCTGTCGATCACCGCCGGGTGGATGTAGGCGCTGCGGCAGACGCTGGGGGTGTTGCCGAGCTCGCTCGAGACCAGCTTGCAGGTGAGCGTGGCGTTCTTTTTCGCCTCGGTCTTGTTCTTCGGCGGCCCCAGATCCGCCAGAATGGTGGCCGCGCGGACCGTTCCTCCCCAGGTGCGGATGTCCTTGGAAGTGTATTTCTCGCCGAGGATCTCCTGCAGGTAGTCGTTGACGTCCGACGCCGTGACGTCCACCACCTTGCCGTCGTTGCGGCGGTAGCGGAAGAGCCGCTTCCCCGGCAGCTCCAGAATCTCCTCGAGCACCTCGACCAGCGGCGTATCCGCCACCACCCTGCGCTGGTCGACTGAGCTCTTGCCGGCGTAGTGGAAGACGAGGTCGTTGCCGCGGATCTCCAGGTGCTTCTTCTGCAGGGTCGCGATTCCGAAGGTCTTGTTCTCGACCGCGTAGCGCTCGCTCCCGACCCGGAAGAAGGCGCGGGACATCAGCCGCACCACCGTGGCGAGCACGCGCTCCCGCCCCAGTCCCTGCTGCTGCAGGTGCTCGTTGGTGACCTCCCGCAGCCGCGGCAGGGTGCGGGCAAAGGGGAGGAGCTTGCGGTACTTGCGACGGGAGCGCCGCTCGACGTGCCCTTCGCTGTAGATGTACTGCTTGCGTCCCGCCGCGTCGTACCCGGTAGCCTGGACCTTGGCGCCGGCGGTGGTGGCGATCTCCACATCGCTCCAGGCCGGCGGGATCGCAAGGCGATCGATGCGCTTCAACGCGTGTTTGCTGCGCAGCGGCTTCCCATTGGTCCTGAGGTAGCTGAAGCCCTTCTCCGGATCGCCGACACGCTGCCAAACCGACGGTTTTCGACTCATGACCGGCCAGCGTACAAGCTTCGTACCACCTCAGGGATCGGCGGGAACCAGCCCGCCCTCCGCCGCGGCCTCGATCGGCAGCGGAACCGGATAGTATGGATCGCCGATCCGTCTGGCGAGCGCCCGCATGCTGTCCGCCAGGCGCGTGTAGCGCCCGAGGGCGAGGCTGCTGCGGGCGCGCAACTCGCGCCAGCGGCGAAATTTGCGGTTGCGCATCTCCACCATCTCATTGTAGGCCTTCAACTCCCGCCGGTAGGCAGCGTATCGCTCCGGCGAAAGGCTTCCTCCCCGGGCGTATCGCCCGTAGCGGTCGACCGCTTCCCGCTTCTGCTCCAGGTCTTCGTCGTCCCGGTCGATAGTCCGACGGAGGGTGTCGACGCGCGCCTGCGAACGCACCACCTCGACGCCGAGGTCCAGAGCCCGCGTTCGCATCGCGGCGAGACCCGAGCGTTCGGATCGATAGTTGATCCACCGATACCCTTCGACGGCGAGCTTGCCGAAGAGCAGGACCGCAACGAGCAGGAGCAAGGGACGCAGCCGCAGCAGCAGCGCTCGGAGGCGGTCGGTCACGCCCGACGGTTCATGGTTGGCATGATGCAAGATGCTCGCGGTGGGATCGCCCCGCAACGAGGGACGGGGGGTTGACACGCCCACCGCATGGCATGTATCGTGCTCCCTAACGTATTCTTGCCCAAGCAGTTACGCCCAGCAGTTACAACACTCTAGCGCAGCCATTCCAGATTTCATGCAAACTCGCCGCAGACGTCGATCGCCCGCCTGGAGCCGCACCGCCGCGACGCCAGAAAGTGGACGGCGTCGGAGCGCTTTTTCCGCGCGTCCGCCACCGCCGCGCATCCGCAGCCGCAAACGTCGTCTCCCCCGCGCCTACGACGGTGGCGCGCCCGTGCCGCGCGGCACGGGTGCGCTGAACCGGCTGCGCCGCAGCCCCGTGCGGAGCGGCCTGATGGGGGTCGCGATCGCCGGAGTGGCAGTTCCCACTGCGATGCAGCGCTACCGCACCGTAGTGCGTAACGACCCCGGACATGAGCAGACCCTGCTGCTGGGCGAGCGGCGCGCGCTGGACGACGCCGCCGTGGCGGCGGCGTGGCGGGCCGCGGAAGCCGGACGCGACCCTGCCAACGAAGCGGAGCGGGCCCGCGGCATCGAAGAAAATCTCACCCGCTATCGAGACTTCGACATCAGCCGGGAGCTGGCCGAGGAGATCTACGACCGCGCCGTCGAAGCGGACGTCGACCCGGACCTCGCTTTCGGCCTGGTCCACGCGGAAAGCTCCTTCCGCAACAGCGCGACCAGCTCCGTCGGCGCCATCGGGCTGACGCAGCTGATGCCGAAGACGGCGAAATGGTTGGAACCGGGCGTGCAGACAGCCGATCTGCGCAAGCCGGACACGAACCTGCGGATCGGTCTGAAGTACCTGCGCCAGCTCATCGACAGGTACGAGGGGGACACCAAGCTCGCCCTGCTGGCCTACAATCGCGGACCGGGAACGGTGGATCGGGTGCTCGAGCGCGGCGGCAACCCCGACAACGGGTACCACGACATGGTCAACCGGCGGCGCGGGTGATCCCGAACACTTCGCGGCTGCGTCAGTAGCCGCTGCGCGTCAGGAAAATCCACTTCCACACCCCATCCTCACGCGCGAATCCCGTCCGCAAACCGGTGAAGCCCGGCCGCTCCACGAAGTCGGGCGGCGCAACCCAGATCGGACCATCCTCCACCACGCCACCGTCGAGTAGCGCCGGCACCAGATCCAGGGTGCGGAAGCGTTCCCGTCGCCACGCCCCTTCCGCTTCGATCGGACTGTCTCCTCCGGCGAGAGAGTGGGTGAAGAGGCGCGACAGCACCGGACGGAGCGCTTCGATGTCCCGCCGGCTCGCCGCGGAGCGGACGGCGACCACCAGCTCGGCCAGTCCGACCCGCGCCGCCACCCCCGGCGGCAGCGTATCCACGACCATCTGGGCGGCGGCGAGCCGCCCGGAGGGAGAGCCGAGACACGCGACGCAGCGGACGATCGGGCCCGCCGAGTCCGTTGACACCACCTCCAGCCGCATGGCGACCCGCGGCAGCGGGTAGCGGGCCGAGTCGCCGACCAGTTCCGCGCCGGCCGTGCGATTCCAGACCTGCGAGAACGGAAACGGCGGGGGTGGCGGTTCCGGTGCCGGGGGTGGGGGCGGGACTGCGGCGCACGCCCCGAGAACCCCCGCCAGCAGCGACTTCGACAACCCTCGGTGCATCAGTCGTCATCCCGGCGCAAGCCGGGATCGGGGGACGTTGGCGAAGAGCCGTGGATTTCGGTACGCACAGGAACGATCATGAAAGTTGCAAGGTTTGGCAGCGGGTTCTCCCGGCGAGCCGGGTAGCATAGCTTCGGGTAGGCGGGCAATGTCGTGCCCTTCCCCCCGTTCCTCAACCCCATGACCCCAGCGCCGCTCGCTCTGCTCTGCGCCGTCTACCGGGAAGCCGAGCCGCTGCTCGGTTTCCTTTCCCCCGTGCTCGCTGCAGAGATCGGCCACAAGCGGGCGTATCGAGGCACCCTCGACGGCCTTGAAGTGATCGTTCTTCCGACGGGGATGGGAAAGGCCAACGCTGCGCAGGCGCTCGCTGCGCTGCTCGAAAACACTGCGGTGCGCGGCGTGCTCGGCTGCGGCGTGGCGGGGGCCTACCCCGGGAGCGGCCTGGAGGTCGGCGACGTGGCTCTCGCCTCGGAAGCCATCTACGGTGACGAGGGAGTGGAGACGCCAGCGGGCTGGATCGACACCGAAGCGATCGGCATTCCCCTGCTGGAGCGGCACGGCGAGCAGCGGTACAACCGCATCCCGCTCGATGCGGAACGTGTCGAACGGGCCGCCGGCGCGCTCGAGGCGGCCGGAATCGCCGCCCGGGTGGGCCCCTTCGTCACCGTTTCGCGCTGCTCCGGAACCGACGCGCTCGGGCGGGAACAGGCGGCGCGCTGGCGCGGGCTCTGCGAAACCATGGAGGGTGCCGCCTGGGCGCACGTCGCCGCGCTTTACGGCGCTCCGTTCCTGGAGCTGCGCGGCGTCAGCAACCAGGTGGGGGACCGCGATCCGGCGGGATGGCGCATCGACGGGGCAGCGGAAGCCGCCGCCAGTGCGGCGCGGGTGGTCGCCGCGGCGTGGCGTCGCTGAACGGTGGCTTCCGTAGAGCTGTCCCTCGGCTTTTCTCCCTGCCCCAACGACACCTTCGTCTTCGACGCGCTGGTCCACGGGCGCGTCGCCACGCACGGCCTCGCGTTCCGCGAGCGGCTGGAAGACGTCGAGACGCTGAACCGGCTGGCTGCGGACGGCGCGCTGAACGTCACCAAGTCGTCGTACGGCGCCATCCCCTGGCTGCTCGACCGTTACGCCCTGCTGCGCAGCGGCGGCGCGCTGGGGCGCGGCTGCGGTCCGCTGGTGGTGGCGCGCGAGCCGCTGCCGATGACAGCCCTGCGCGGGCGCCGGATCGCCATTCCCGGTGCTCGCACTACCGCGAACCTGCTGCTGCGTCTCTTCGACCCTGCACTGTCCCACGGCGAAGAGCACGTCTACAGCGACATCATGCCGGCGGTGGCGCGCGGTGAGGTGGACGCCGGGCTCATCATCCACGAATCACGCTTCACCTACCGGGAGCACGGACTCGTCCGCCTGCTCGACCTGGGCGAGTGGTGGGAGGGCGAGACGGGGCTGCCGATTCCGCTGGGCGGAATCCTGGCGAAGCGCGAACTGGGAGCTGCGTCGCTCCAACGACTCGCGGACGCAATCCGCGCTTCCGTCGAACACGCGTTCGCGCACCCGCAAGACTCGGCCGGCTACGTCCGCCAGCACGCCCGCGAAATGGACCCGGAGGTGGTGCGCCGACACATCGAGCTCTACGTCAACCGCTTCTCGGTGGAGCTGGGTCACGAAGGTGAGCAGGCGGTGGCGACCCTCTTCGCGCGCGGGCGGGCAGCGGGGATCCTGCCGACAGCGCCGTCGCCGTTCGCCCGCTGAGTACCCGCGACTGCCCCTCCGTCAGTAGCCCACGGGTCCCACGTCCGGCTCACGCACGAAGGCGCGGAACGCCTCCCTCACCTCCTCGTGTTCCACCAGCATGCTGCGCAGGCGGCGGAAGGAGAGGCGCAGCGTCCGTTCGCGGAGCAGCTCGTCCGGCGGGAGTGCATCACCCAGCCATTCGGGAACGTAGCGGTCGGTGCTCGGCTGCTCCGGCGCGTTGCTGACGCCCCCGGGAGGCGGGACGACCCCGATCCCGGAACGGACCAGCTCGAAGGCGAGAGCGGGATCGAGGCCTTCCTCGCGCGCCACGTCGTAGAGCTCTCCCGCCAGTGCCTCGGGCACCCCTTCCGCCGCGGCTTCTTCCAGGATCTCCTGGCGCCGATGGGGCAGATCGCCTTCGTCCGGCTCCCTGTCTCCGCTCGTGAGCAGGCAATCGGCGCTGCCGAAGTAGGTGTCGTCGCCGCGGCGGCGCCTGCGCCGCTCCCGGTAGGCGTGCAGGACGTGCTCCGCTTGCTGTTCGCGCTCGTCTACCCATCGTTCCGCCACCGCCGATCTCCTTGCCGAGTCGCTCGGGTGATCTTCGCTGATCGCTCGGTCCGGCGGCGGCGCAAGCGGCGGACCAGAATCGTGAGGGCGCGAGCTTTGCTCCGGAATGGACCCTTGCGCGCCGCTGTCAGGTACGAGATGGCTGAAGCGTTGTGAATACGTCCGTCGCCGGCTGAAAGCGCCGCGGGAACTCCCTCTGAGGTCCCGCCGCTTTACTTCCTGTGCCGGCATTCATCCGGTCCTTCGACTGCGTCCGTCAGGGGCTTTCTTCCACGGCGAGTTCCCCATGCACTGCTGCCCTTCCTCCGTCCGCCGCTTTCTCACCCTGCTCGTGGCGGCCGCCTGCGCCGTGACCGCGACACCGGAAATCGCCGACGCCCAGTATTTCGGGCGCAACAAGGTGCAGTACGAGACCTTTGATTTTCGCATCCTGCAGACGGATCACTTCGACGTCTACTACTACCCGGACGAAGAGCTCGCCGCCCGCGACGCCGCCCGCATGGCGGAGCGGTGGTACGATCGGTATTCACGGCTCATCGACTACGAGTTCGAGGAGCGGCAGCCGCTGATCCTCTACGCCAACGGGGTGGACTTTCGGCAAACGAGCGCCATCGGCGGCACGCTGGGAGAGGGCACCGGCGGGGTGACCGAGGCGTTCAAGCAGCGGATCATCCTGCCGCTGGCCGCATCGTACGAGGAAACCGACCATGTGGTCGGGCACGAGCTCGTGCACGCCTTCCAGTACGACATCTCCGGGCTCGGCCGGGGAGGCGCCGGCATCGAAGCCGCCGCGCGCCGCTTCCAGGTGCCGCTCTGGTTCACCGAGGGAATGGCTGAGTACCTTTCGATCGGCGCGGTGGACCCGAACACGGCGATGTGGCTGCGCGACGCGGCGTTGGCGGGGAGGATCCCCACCATCGAGCAGATGACGCGCGACCCCCGTTACTTCCCCTACCGCTGGGGACAGGCGTTCTGGGCGTACGTCGGCGGCCGCTGGGGAGACGCAGCGATCGGTCAGATCCTCAAGCAGGTCGGCGGCGGAGTGCCGTACGAGGTGGCATTCGCCCGCATCCTGAACACACCGCTGAAGCAGGTCGGTGACGATTGGGCGGCCTCCATCCGCAGCGCCTACCTCCCCCTGCTGACCCAGCAGCGGGAAGCGCGCGAGATCGCGACGCCGCTCGTCACCAACGAGGACGAGGGAGGGCGCCTGAACCTGGCGCCGGCCCTGTCCCCCGATGGGACCCGCCTGGCCTTCCTGTCGTCGCGCAGCGACTTCGACGTGGACCTCTTCCTCGCCGACGCGCGGACCGGCGAGGTGATCCGCACGCTGCAGAAGGGGAGCAACTTCGACGCCCACTTCGCGAGCCTGAACTACATCAACTCCGCGGGCACCTTTTCCCCCGACGGAGGGCGCTTCGCCTTTTCGGCCGTCCGCGGCGGCAAGGAAGTGGTGGTGGTGCTGGACGCCCGCAACGGCAAGCGGCTGCGGGAGTTCGAGACGCAGGGAGTGGGTCAGATCACCTCCCCCACCTGGTCGCCGGACGGCAGCACCATCGTCTTCTCGGGTCTGAAGGGCGGAATCTCGGACCTTTTCGCGATCGACGTCGAAAGTGGCGCGAGCCGGCAGCTCACGAACGACCGCTTCGCGGACCTGCAGCCGGCGTACTCGCCGGACGGCGGCACGCTGGCGTTCGTCAGCGACCGCGGTCCGAACGGGACCGACTTCCAGACGCTCAGCTACGGCAACTACGAGCTCGCGCTGCTCGACCTCGCCAGCGGATCTATCCGTCAGGTCCCGGCGATGGAAGGCCACAAGAACATCGACCCGCAGTGGTCCCCCGACGGACGCTCGCTCTTCTTCATCTCGAACCGTAGCGGGATACCGAACGTCTACCGCGTTTATCTGGCCGACGGACGGCTGACGCGAGTGACCAACGTTTTCGCGGGCATCAGCGGGATCACCGACCTGTCGCCTGCCCTCAGCGTGGCGTCACGCGCCGACCGGCTGGTCTTCGTGGCCTACGAGCGCAACGGCTACAACCTCTACTCGCTCGAGGGCGACCAGCTGGCGGGAACGCCCGTGGCCTCCGCGGCCACGCTCGCGGCCGGCTTCACCCCGGTGGCGGCGGACACGGTTCCGGCCGCTGCGGTGCTCCCGCCCGTTCCGCGCCCGGATGACGCCGCGTTCAACCGGGTAGGCATCGCGATGGACAACCCGAGGGCCGGGCTCCCCGCAGTGACCACGGCACAGAGCTATCCCGTGGCTCCCTACCGTCCGAAGCTTTCTCTCGACTATCTCGGCCAGCCCCAGATCGGGGTCAGCGTTTCGTCGGGAGGCTTCAGCCGGGGCGGCATCTACGGAGGCATCAACGGCATCTTCAGCGACCAGCTCGGCTATCACACCCTCTACGCCGCGGTTTCCTCGCAGGGGCAGCTCGACGAGGTGGGGGGCGCCGCGATCTACCTGAACCGGAAGCACCGCTGGAGCTGGGGTGCCGCGGCGCAACGCATTCCTTACATCAGCGGCGGCTTTCAACGGGGCCTGAACGAGGACAACGACATCGTCTTCCGTGAGCTGCGCCAGCGCATCTTCGACACCGCCGTGCAGGGGCTCGCCCAGTACCCCTTTTCGACCAACCAGCGGCTCGAGTTCGCGGCCGGGCCCCGACGCATCTCCGGCGACCTCCAGGCGCGCGACTTCATCTTCCAGAACGTCGGCGGCTTCGCCGGCGGCCTGATCGACCGCCGTGACTTCGAAGTGGACGGTTCGCAGTTCGGCTTCAACCTCTTCGAGAGCTCGGCGGCGCTGGTGTACGACAACGCGCTCCTCGGCTTTACCTCGCCGCTGGCAGGACAGCGTTATCGCCTCGAGGCCACGCCGACCTTTGGCGAATTGACCTATACCTCAGCGCTCGCGGATTTCCGCAAGTACTTCTTCCTGCGGCCGGTGACGTTCGCGGTGCAGGGACTGCACTTCGGACGTTACGGCACGGACGCCGAGCGCCTCTTCCGCGAGCAGTTCCTCGGCTACACCACCTTCGTGCGCGGCTACACCTTCGGCACCGTCAGCGACGAGTGCCAGACGCGCGACCCGACGATCTGCGGCGACGACGAGAACAGCATCGGCAACAGTTTGTTCGGGAGTCGCATCGGCGTGGCCAAGGCGGAGCTGCGCTTCCCGCTCTACCTGGGAACGTTGGGCAGGAGCAGCGCCCTGCCGCCCATCGAATTGTTCGCCTTCGGCGATGCGGGCGTCGCGTGGAACCGCGGGCAGCACCCCGTCTTCGCTACCGGCAGCCAGGACGCGCTCGATGAACGAGGGTTCCTGACCAGCGCAGGCGTGGGCACCCGGGTCAACCTGTTCGGCTACTTCGTGCTCGAAATCGATTACCTCAAGGCGTTCCAGCTCGACAACGGATGGCGCTTCGAGTTCGCCCTGCAGCCGGGCTTCTGAGGCAGCGAGCGGGAGCGCTTGTCCGGCGCTCCCGCTCATCGTAAGATGTGCGCGGAGCTTCCCCGACCGCGCGCACGATGGCAGATCTGAACGTCCGGCACGACGAAACCGTGCCCCCGCAGGACGATTACTCGATGCTGGAGGTGATCTTCTGGATCATGGGCATCCTGGCCATCCCCGGCGTGCCCATCCTGATGATCAAGCTGTTCACCCCGTTCAGCGGCCTGTAGGGCGCCGAAGGTGAAGTCGAGAAGGCCCCCGCCCGCTCCAGCCGGCGGGGGCCTTCTGCGTTGCTGACGTGGGGGAGCGTTCAGACGTGGTCCATGTCGTACTGTTTCAATTTCTGCCAGAGTGTGGTCCGCCCCATCCCGAGCGCGGCCGCGGCGCGGGTGCGGTTGCCGTCGTTGGCTTCGAGAGCGTTGCGGATCGCCTCGCGCTCCGCCTGCGGTTCCGGGGCCTGATAGCGGCGCCCGCTCTCGCTGCCGCGGCGCTCCGCCTCGGCCTCGCCACGCCCATCCGGGGCGCCCTCGCGGACCTCGCCCGGAAGATGGCAGGGAAGGATCCGCCCGCCTTCCGAGACGATCCCCGCGTGCTCGACCGCCGCCATCAATTCGCGCACGTTGCCGGGCCAGTCGTACGCCGCGAGCATCTCCAGCGTCTCGTCGGAGAGTCCCGTGATGCGGCGTTCTGTATCGCGCACCCGCGCGTTCCAGCGCGCTACCCCGACGGCGGCGAGCGCAGGTACGTCTCCCAGCCGTTCGCGCAACTCGGGAAGGCGGATCTGGAAGACCTTGAGCCGAAAGTAGAGGTCGGCTCGGAACAAGCCCTGCTCCACCATCGCTTCCAGGTCGCGGTGGGTGGCGGCGATCACCCGCACGTCGACGGCGATGGGGCGCGCGGTGCCGACCCGCGTCACTTCGCGCTCCTGCAGCACCCGCAGCAGCTTCGCCTGCAGCGCGGGCGAAACGTCGCCCACTTCGTCGAGGAAGACGGAGCCGCCTTCCGCCTCCTCGAACAAACCCTTGCGGTCGGAGGTCGCGCCGGTGAACGCCCCGCGGGCGTGGCCGAAGAGCTCCGATTCCAGCACCCCTTCCGCGAGAGCCGAGCAGTTCACCGGGACGAACGGCCTGGCGCCCCGGCGGCTTTCCTCGTGGATCGCCTGCGCGACCAACTCCTTGCCGGTCCCCGTCGCCCCGCGCAGCAGCACGGTCGATTCGGTGGGGGCGACCCGCCCGATCGCCCGCATCACCTCGACCATCGCCGGACCCGAGCCGACGATCTTGCGGGCGCCGGCGCCCAGGACGTGCTCCCGGCGTGCGACGATGGCGCGGATCTTGGAGCGCAGCAGGTCGTTGTCGCAGGGTTTGGTGATGTAGTCGTCCGCGCCGAGCTTGAGCGCCTGCACGGCGGTGTCCACGGTGGCGAAACCGGTGAGCATCAGGACCGGCACGGCGTTGCCTTCCCGGCGGAGCTGCTCCAGCACCGAAAGGCCACTGCGGCCTTCCATTTTCAGGTCCAACAGCACCAGGTCGTACTCCGACCGCCGGAGGCGCGCCAACCCCTCGTCACCGCTGCCCGCCGCTTCGGTTTCGTAGCCGGTGTCGGCGAGGAGCGCGCCCGTCCCGACGCGAAAAGCGCGGTCGTCGTCGACGATCAGGATGCGGGCTCCGCCGTCACTCATGCCACGCTGGGGTGAGACGACGCGGCGGCCACTTCGAGGGCGTCGTCGTTGTCGTCCAGAAAGGCCGGGTCCAGCGTTTCCCGGGGCAGGCGGATGACGAAACGGCTCCCCCGATCGGGCACGCTCTCGACCGTGAGGCGGCCGCGGTGCCCCCGTACGATCCCCTCGGAGACGAACAGGCCGAGTCCGATGCCGCGGATCCCGGGCTTGGTGGTGTAGAACGCTTCGAAGATGTGGGGGAGGTGCTCGTCCGAAATGCCTCCTCCGGTATCCTCGACCCAGACTTCCACCGCTTCGGCCTCGCTGCGGGTCCCGACGGTGAGCGTTCCGCCGCCGGGCATCGCGTCCATCGCGTTCTCGACCAGGTTGGCGAGCACCTGCTGCAGGGCGTCCGGGTGCGCGACCACCTCAGGTAGCTCGCTTTCGAGCGCCAGCCGGGACGCGACGCCGCGGCGTTCGAGCTCCGGCCGCACCAGGGCGAGCACCCGCTTCGCCACGGCGTTCAGATCCAGGGGAGCCGCGGAATCGGGGAGCGGGCGGCTCTGGTCGAGGAGCTGCCGCGTGAGCGCCGCCATGCGAGTGAGCTCTTCCTGGGCCAGCTCCAGGAACTCGCGGTTCGGATCGCCCGGGTCGCCCCGGCGGTCCAGCGCCTCCAGGCAGTTCTGGATGTTGTAGATAGGGTTGTTGATCTCGTGGGAAAGCTGCGCCACCAGACGACCCATGGCCGCAAGTTTTTCGCGGTGGATCATCTCGGCCTGCGCCGAGCGCAGCCGCGCCTCGCGCTCGCGGACGGCCGAGCGCATCTCGCCGAAGGCGCGCGCGAGCTGGCCGATCTCGTCGCTGGAGGCGGGGGGCAGCGGCGCCTCGAAGTCGCCCTGCGCGAGGTGGGTCGTGGCCTCCACCAGCGCCTGGGTGGGACGCGCCACGATGCGGGAAACGATCCAGCCGAGCAGCAGGGCGCTCAGCAGCGCGGCCACCCCGATGCCGACGAGGGAGCCCTGGATCCCTTTCGCCACCCGCAGCTCGTCGGCGATCGGCCGGAAGAGCAGCACGGAGACCTCCGTCCCGCGGCTGGGTAGCCGGAAGAGCGACCGTCGGTAGGGAAGCCCGCCGACGGTGGTCTGCGCGAGGGCCCCGCTGCGGACGGCTTCACCGACGTCGAGCGAGTCGAGCGCGTCCGCCAGCGAATCGGGAAAGGTGGTGGCGATCAGCGAATCTCCCACCACCAGGGCGAGGTCGGTGTTGCCCGCGGCGATGCCCTTCTTCAGATCCTCCAGCGTCGCGGCGCCCAGCCGGGTCCCGACCCCCACGACTCCAACCACGCCGCTGTCGGTGACTACGGGCCAGATCGCCAACCGGATCGGAGCGCCGTCGTCGTTCAGGAAGGTGAATGTCGTCTCCGGACGCGACGGGGAGTCCCGCCGGTCTTCGGCCCGCCTCAGGATTCCGGCGTCCACCTGCGGGCCCAGCAACACCTCTCCGGTCGTATCGGCGGCCAGCACCAGGCGGTCCTCGTCCAGGTCGCCGGTGAGCAGCCGACCGATGCGGGCGCTGTCGCCGGCCAGCCACGCTTCCGCGAGACCCGGGGTGACGGCGCTGGTGTTCGCCTCCCTCAGCAGCAGGGAATCGCGCAGCATCCAGTTCTGTCCCAGCGCCTGAGCGGCCCCGGTGAGCTCCTCGCGGGCCCGCTCGTACACCCGCTGCTCGACCGACTGCGCGATCAGCAGCAGGGCGGGCACGACCGTCAGCAGCGCGGCGCCCGCGAAGAGCAGAAAGACCTTGGTGCGGAGCGTGAAGCGGTTCACGGCAAAGGGTGCGAGGTGGAGCGGACCAGTGCACTGAACACCGCGAACTGTTCAGTGAACACCCGAAGGACGCCGAAGCGCGCCTCCCAAAGCGCGGGCGGGGGTCCTTTGAACGGGAGAAAAGTAAGCAGTTTCAACGACTTTCGCCATACCGGCGGTCGTGCCGTCGACCCGGCACGACCGTTGCCTTTGCAAGGGGTGCGATGCAACACCTTTACCCGAATACCGGAGACAAGATCGTGAGAAAGCAAGCCATTGCACTGTTCGCCGCGGCCGCCCTGGCCACCACCGCCGCCTGTGCCGACAACGACGCGGACGAGATGGGTGCCGAGGGAGAAGGCATGGTGATCAGCCAGGACACCATGATGATGATCGACACCACCATGTCGACGATGGAGGTTCCGGTGACGGACGTCGATACCGGCATGGCCGTCAGCGAGACGGTGGTCGAGGCCGACACGATGACCGACGTGGACGTCATCAGGGAACCGTAGGCCATACACTTCGTCCAGACGGCGGGGACCGAACGGTCCCCGCCGTCTCTCTTTTTTCTTTTTCACGGATGCGCATGTTCAGCAAACGAGCCTTTCCAATTTTCGCCATCGCAGCTCTCGCCACGGTCGCAGCCTGTGCCGAGCCGGAGCCGGAAATCGAACCGATGGTCGAGGACACCATGATGACCGCGCCGGCCATGACGCCGCCGCCCGCCATGACCGACACCATGATGATGACGGACACCATGATGATGGAAGAGGACACCGGCGAAGCGATGACGCCGTAAGGCGATCCGCTGCCAACGAACGGCGGGTCCGGAAGCTTCCGGACCCGCCGTTTTCATTCGTGGTACTACGCAGTGCCGCGCACCTCGGTCGCGCGGCAACCGCGCGTCTCATGCACCCCCCGCACCGCTTCAGGATGGCACCTCCAGCAGCGCTCCCCCGGGTCGGTATCGTCACCGGCTGCCTGTTCGTTCTCACCGCCTGCGGCGACGCGTCCCGGGCCGCTCCTCCCTCCGCACGAGAGACGGCGGAAGCGGGCGCTGACTCGCGCGCTACGACCTCCACCGATACGACGCCGCCCGAAGCCGAGCCCTTCGCCGACCGCGTACCCCGTCCGGACTCGGTCCGCGCGCTCTACGTGAACGGCTGGGCGGCCGGCTCCCGCTCGCGCATGAGGAAGCTGATCGCCATCGCCGATTCCACGGAGATCAACGCGTTCGTCATCGACATCAAGGAATCGGACACCTACCTGACGCACGACTCCACCGGCATCGAGCTCGCCCGGGAGATCGGCGCGGACGGCCGGCCGGCCTCCAAGTGGCTCCCGGCGCTGGTCGACACGCTCGAGGCGCACGGCATCTACCCCATCGCGCGCATCGTGGTCTTCAAGGATCGGATGCTCGCCGAAAAGCGGCCCGACCTGGCGATCCGGCACACCGGCGGCGGCCTCTGGAAGGACGAAAAAGGCAAGCCGTGGGTGAACCCCTACGACCGCACCGTCTGGGATTACAACATCGCTATCGCGAAGGAGGCCCTGGACATGGGCTTCGCCGAGATCCAGTGGGACTACGTCCGCTTCCCCGACGTGAGGGCGGAGCTGCAGCGCACCATGGCGTTTCCCGGAGCGGGCGGGAAGTCGAAGGCGGAGAACATCCACGACTTCATCGTCTACTCCAAGCAGCAGCTCGCCGACTATGACGTTCCCATCACCGCCGACGTCTTCGGCCTCGCCACGCACCTGGAGGGGGACGTGGGAATCGGCCAGCAGTGGGAAAAGGTGATCACGGCGGCGGACGCCGTGCTGCCGATGGTCTACCCGTCACACTACTACACGGGCATGTACGGCTTCGCAGCGCCGAACGCCCGTCCCTACGAGGTCGTGCGGATCTCCATGCAGGACGCGGTGGAGCGGACCGGGTACGAGCG